>JAAEEQ010000113.1 GCA_013415665.1 Methanomicrobiales archaeon | reverse complement strand
CTTTCGGCACAGCGATCTCGAACCGGGCGCCCTCGCCCGGCGTGCCGGTCTCACGGATCGAAATGCCGGTGATTGCCAGGATCTCCCGTGCCAGGAAGAGCCCGAATCCCGTGTGTTTCCCGAACCCCCGCTCGAAAATGCGCTCTTTATCCTCGTCCGGTATCCCGGGGCCGTTGTCCTCGTATGCCAGGACAAGGTCGCCGGCATCGGAGACGCGGTATGACAGCCTGATTGCGGTCGCCGCCGCGGCATGGCGGACGGTATTGTCGATGAGCGTGAAGATGACCTTTTCAAACAGGGGGTCCGCGTTGACTTCAATCCCGTCAATATCCGTCGTGCAGGTTATCGATGCGGGCAGGAGGCCCGGTGTCAGCTTTTCCACGCTTTCTTGAACGTTGTGCCAGGCCGGTGCCTGCATGCCGATATCCTGGTAGAGTTTCGTAAACGAGATGTCCCGTTCGATGATGGCTGCGGCGTGGAGCGCTTTTCCGATATACTCCTTCACCGTTTCGTCGTCAGACTGCATCTCCGAGAGCTCCAGGAATCCCCGCAGGGCGAGGAGCTGGTTCTGGATGTCATGCCGGGTGATGCTCGAGAGGAGGCGCAGTTTTTCATTGCTCCTGAGGAGATCCTCTTCGGAGCGGCCGCGCCGGATATCCGAACGCAGCCATGCGGCAAAGAGGATGACGGCGAGGAGGACGCCTAAGAAGAAGACGAACCACGACGTCATGATCGTCGTGGTAGCGCCGGTGGCGAGAAGGATTTCAGGGAGCGGCGTGGAAAGCCCCACCGTCCAGGTATAGACGCCCACCGTCACGGGGGTCCATGCCGCGATCTCCGCGCCCTTCTCCGGCAGCCAGATATAGTAGCCGACGCCTTCGCGCGCGTTGCTGACGTCGGCGGTCATCTCCTCGTAGTGGCTTGCGCCGTACGTTTTCTGGATCTCGAAGATCTGGGCCATGCTTTTCCCGCGATACTCGTCGGGGAAATCCGAGCTCAGGTCGAAGACAACGTGATCCGGGGCATAAATCCAGGCATCCCCGTTCTCCAGCAGGTGGATGGGCTCGATGAATTTTAGAAAGATCTCCTGCTCGATCGCCGGTATATCAGTTCTCCCCAGGGTGATGGTCTGGACGTATACGTATTCCCGGATGCTCCTGGCCGCCTCCCTGACAATTTCCAGTTCGGTCAGCTGGTACGAGGCGATTGCGGTCTGCTCCACCGCCTGCGCCTGTACGATAATGAAAAAGGCGCCCAGCCCGACGAGAATGAGGAATGCGCAGATAAGAAGAATATGGTGGACCCTGATGCCCCGGTACAGGGTCCGGTGGAGCACGTCCTGTTTGTCCGCCCGGCTGCGGTCGTGTGGTGCAGGTGTTCCCGTCATGTGCGCCACGCAGATAGATCAATCTTGACTGTTCCCGTTTAAATGTGTTCTGAAAGGCCAAATCCGCCGGAGGGCAGGCGGCCTTCGCCGTTCAATCGCCTGAAGAGCGCTGCACAGCAGCGTACAGGTCGATTTCATCCCGATTGTGCCCCGGTTTTTTCGCTCCGGCAGCGAAGCTTCCATTATTGTTGCAACCAAATACAGGAGCAATGACAGACGGCATCATCCCCCGCCTGCGGGCGCTGGGGCTCAACGAATACGAGGCGAAGGTGTATTCGACCCTGGCGGGCCTCCGGAAAGCAACTGCACGGGACATCCACGAAGTGAGCGGCGTCCCGCGGGGACGCATCTATGAAATCCTGCACGATCTTGTCCAGCGCGGGTTTATCGGCGTGGAAGAGGGATCCCCCAACGCCTATTACCGGCTCGACATCGACCTGGTCATCGATCGCATCAAGGCGGACACCGTTGCCGCTCTCGAGGAGACGCGGACGGCCCTGAAAAACCTGGAAATGCAGCCGCTCTCCAATTCCACGCCATGGTTCGCCCTGAAGAGCGACTGGGCGATTGAAAACCATTTCCAGGGCATTTTCCGGAAGGTGCAGGACGAGCTCGTCGTGATGTGCAACGATCCGGCGTTTCTCCGCACCCACCAGCACCTCTTCAAACAGCTCCGCCGGCGGATCACCCTGTACGTCGTTGTGCTCGACCGCGAACCGTTTGCCGGCATTTCCCTCCCCGTATACGAGGCCCGCGGCATCCTCCGGGAGATGCTGGAAGCGCCCGGGGCTGCACGGGAGGAGATGAAGATGGCGTGCGTGTTCTTTATCGACGGAAATGAGATCTTTGCGATCGGCAGCAGGGGCACCGAGCGGTTCGCGTTCATCGGCACCACGACCCCGCTTGTGCGCTACCTCTCGCGGAGCATACTCGAGCACCTGGAAGGGTGAGTTGAAAAAAAGGATGCTGCCCGGCCGGGTCACTCCCCGGAAGCGGCGGGGAGGGGGGACCTGCCCGGCGGGCCGGAAAACCGGTACGTGAGCGAGATGACTGCCGGCATGATGCAGATGGCGCCGATAAGCGAAAAGGCCACCGTGATGACCGTGACCAGCCCGAAGTTGGCAATCATGTTGAAGGCCGAGAGGATGAGCGCCGAGAAGCCGAAGACCGTGGTCAGCCCGGAGACCGTGATGGCCGTGCCGATCTTCTGGACGCTGGTCTGGATTGCCTCGTAGATGTCCAGCCCCTTCGCCCGCTCCTCCTCGCAGCGCTCCATGATGAGGATGGTGTATTCGGAGGCCACCCCGATGCTCATCGAGCCCAGCACGGCGGTGAGCGGGCTGTAGTCGAGGCCGAAGAGGTACATGATCGCCCCGTTCCAGCCCACGATGAAAATGATGGGGATGAGGGGCGAGACGGCCCGGAATTTGCGGTAGACCAGCAGCAGGAAGCCAAGGATGAAGACGAACCCGGTGATGGTCATCGTGGTCTTGGAACTCCTGATATCGTCCATGAGGGCTGCAAACATCTCCATCGACCCGGTGACGCGTGCCGTCACGCCCGGCGGCTGTTCGTTCCATGCCAGATCCTTCTCGATGTCCTTGACAAAGGTCTGGGTGACGTCCATCTCCATATCCACCGTGGAAAACTCCATCACCGCCTCGGTGTTGCCGTTCAGGTAGCGGTCACGGGTTGCCTCCGGGATGAGCTCCAGGGTCGCCGCCACTTCAGCGCTGCTTGCCGGCATTGTCCCGCCGTTGTACGTGGCAAGAAGTGTCGCGATGCTCGTAACCCCGGTGATCCGGTCGTCGCGCAGCTCGTACTCCCCGAAATCGTGTATCCAGGTCAGGGTGTCGCCGTCAAGGACATTGTCGGAGGCGATGAGCACGGGGATGGACGAGGTTGACCCCATCGTCCGGGTGATCTTTTTCATGTCCAGCAGCGCGGGCATGTCGGAGGGCACGAAGGTCTCTTCGTCGGCATTGACCGGCACCTGCGTATCGAACTGCAGCCCGGCGATGGCAACGATGCCGCAGAGCAGGAGGACGGGCAGGGGGTGCTTCGCGATCGTATAGGCAAGCCTGCCGAGCATGATGTCGTAGTGTTCGATGATTGATCCGCGGCTTGCCGCGGCGTGCTGCGGTGTTTCGTCGCAGCCTTTCCAGTCGAGCTCGCAGGAGGCCACGTCGTCCATCATGCCATGGTGCGCTTTCGGGCGGTAGTGCATGATAAGGGCGAAAGCCGGAACGATGACCAGTGCGGCGATATAGCAGCAGACGACGCCGATGGTGCAGGTGATCCCGAAATCAGCCACCATGGGAACAGGGGCGAAGAGCATGGCGATGAATCCCATGGAGGTCGCTCCCATGGCAATCAGGACCGAAGGGCCCGCCTGCGCCACGGTGGCGGTGACCGCCTCGGCAAGGCCGGCGTGCTGGATCGTCTCGTCAAGGCGGGAGTGGAACTGGATGGCATAGTCGATGCCGATGCCGATCAGCACGGGGAAGGCGCCGATCACCGTCATGCTGATGGGTATCCCGAAGATGCCCATGAACCCGAACGTCAGGATAAGGCCGACCGCCACCACCGCCACCGGCAGGAGGCGGTACCGGACGTGGGAGAAGAGGAGCATCACGGCCACCACCATGAGCAGCATGGCCGCCATGATGAGCATGCCCATCGATGTGCCCATCTCCTCCTGCATCTCCATGCGGAACGCGGGCGATCCCGACAGGGTCACGGACAGGCCGGGGGGCGGTTCGGTGGTGCTGATCAGCGCTTTGAGGCTGGTCAGCACCTGGTTCTGCACGTCGCTGGAGACCCCGGGCTCGAGGGTGATGGCGGTGATGGTCATCAGCTGCGAGGGCAGGTAGCGTTCCAGCACGGCGGACGGGGTGTTCGCCGTGATGCGCGAGATGTCCGCCTGCGATGCCGGCAGCACACCGCCGTTGGCCTGCTTCATCAGGGTGACGATCCCGGAAACGCTCTCGACATAGCGCTCGTTTGCGATATCCTCCTGGAGGGTGTCGATGTACGCCAGCACCTCCGGGTTGATCACGTCGTCCGCCTCGAAGAGGATCATGATGGCGTCCGAACCGTAGGTGTCCTTGTAGTGGTTGAGGAGCGCTCCGCGGGGGGTGTCCTTGTCGATATACGTGTCGTCGCCGGTCTCCATGGAGAGCATGGTCGTGCCGAAGAGGGCGATGACGAAGAGGGCGGCGGCAATGCCCGCGACGGTATAAGGGTGGCGGTTGATGGTGCGGGCGAGCCAGTCGAACGGTGTTTTCATGGGCGGTTACTCCGGTGCGGGGCTGCGGCGATACGCTGCCAGGTACTCGTTGATAACGGCAACGGCAATATCGCCGGCGATGGCCTCGTCTGTTTTCCCTGCCGTCCCGATGCCGTAGTCGCGTGCCGCCACTGGTGATGTGAGCCCAGCCAAACTCCTGTTTGGCCTCTCG
>JAAEEQ010000112.1 GCA_013415665.1 Methanomicrobiales archaeon | reverse complement strand
TGAAAACATTTAACGCTGCCGATCCGAACAGCGGCAGATCGGGGCAGCAGTTCCTGACCGTCAGGGCTTCACCGCCCCCTGCAATCATCACCCCGTCGAGCCCCTCCTCCATCGCCCGCTTCAGGATGCCGGCGGCCTGGCGACGGAACGCGGTGCCGGCGATGCGGGGCCATTTCCAGATCAGCGCCGCACCACCGGCATGGCACCGGGAGATCGCGTTCTCGAGCAGGGGGAGCAGGGATTCGCCCTCTCCGCAGGGCCCCGCCTGTGGTTCATAGTAGATCCTCCCGCACCCGCCCGCTACCGCTCCTGCAAGAGTCCCGGGGGTTTCGACATACGCTGCAAGCACCGGGGCATGCAGCCGGCGGGATCGCAGACGGGGCAGAGGCGGGAGGGAAAACCGGGCAGTACACGGTTCGGATGCAGGCATTTTTGGTCGCGGCCTGAACGACAGCACGAGGGCGTCTTCAAGCGCGGAGAACAACTCCCGGCGGAGGCGGTTGACCGCTCCCACCGGTGCGAACAGGTTTCCGGGGTATGACAGCGAAAACGTCCCGACCGAGAACGGCGTGTCCCCGGATCGCCCGACCAGTTCCCGGATTCGGCTGGCAGAAAGAGGATTGTTCCGGGCAGGCTCCCACGGGGCATCCGCCCGTACCGCTGCGTGGACCGGGACTCCCGCATGGGCCACCGTCCCTTCGAGACAGGGTACGTTTTCCTCGAAACTCATGGCAAGATCGACCGGCACCCGGCGTGTCCGCCCGCGGGCAATGATGCGCTCCGCTTCCGCCGCGAGCGAAGCGCGGCGGGTGATGAAGACAGGGCTGCCCCGGGACACCGGTCTGGGGACCCGGACGCGGACCGTACCGTCGGCAATCAAAAAGGGCGGGCGGACAATCATGCCGACCTCCTCCGGCCCCTTTTTCTGCGAAAGAACTGCCAGACCGTCGCCCGCCTCCGGCATCACCCCGTCGATCGCGATGACAACCTCGTTCCGGCGGGGATCGTAGCTGCGGATCGTTCCGGCATAAACGCCGCGGTTGTCCGGGCGTTCGGGGCCGATCAGGGATCGGCCACGATCCCCCATCAGATATCCCCCCGTAAACGATCGGTTGAAAGCAAAGAGCAGTTTCTGCATATCCTGTTCCGAAGGGCACCATGTTCCTCCTGCAATCGCATCGAGCGCACGCCGGTAAATGTCAACGACGATGGCCACGTATTCCGCCGATTTCATGCGGCCTTCGATTTTGAGTGAGCAGACTGGTGCACTGGCAACCCGCTCGAGATGGGGATAGATGCAGAGATCGCGGGGAGAGAGCAGATACCGCTCGGCAAGAGGAATATCGTGCATCCTGGCGGGATTGCCCTCATCCTCCGGAGAACCCGCGACCGGCGTGTACGGTTTCCTGCAAGGCTGGGCGCAGGTGCCCCGGTTCCCGCTCCGGCCACCAATCATCGACGAAAAGAGGCACTGGCCGGAATAACAGTAGCAGAGGGCGCCGTGAACAAAGACCTCAAGGCCGACATGGCGATCCCGGCAGAGGGATCCGATCCGCTCGACGTCGCCGAGGGAGCACTCCCGTGCGAGGACAACCCTGCGAATCCCCTGCTGCACCGCCCAGAGCACGCCCGCAGCGGAATGCACCGTCATCTGCGTTGAGGCATGGAGGGGCAGGTCCGGTACCGCTTCACGCGCCAGTGCGCAGATGCCCGCATCCTGCACCAGGACCGCATCAGCACCCTCATCATGCAGCCAGCAGAGATACGCGCCAGCCGCAGCCAGTTCGTCGTCACGGACAAGGGTGTTGACGGTGACATAGACCCGGACATCGCGTGCATGGCAGTATGCAATTGCTGCCGAAAGCTCCTCGTCAGAAAAATTGGCCGCATACTTCCGGGCACCGAAGTGCCGGCCTCCCAGGTAAACCGCGTCGGCGCCGGCCGCCACCGCGGCACGAAGCGCCTCGGGCGATCCGGCAGGGGCGAGCAGTTCCGGTATGGCGCTGGGATTCACCCGGTACTATCTGGCGCAGGATCCGATTAAAGATCCCCTGCCGGATTGGATAACCTATTAATGGCATGTTTTTCTACTACACCTATCGGAGAGGTGCCTGAATGGAAGAATTCAATCTCCTCGAAACGGTGCGAAAACAGATCTGCACCTGTTCGCTGGATTTAAGGCTGACACCGAATGTCGAAGCGCTGCTCAAGATGCCGATGCGCGAACTGCATGTCTCGCTGCCGGTGCGTATGGACGATGGCACGATCCGGGCGTTTCAGGGATTCAGGATCCAGTACAACAACGCCCGCGGCCCGACAAAAGGCGGCATACGGTTTCATCCCGACGAGACCGCGAACACGATCCGCGGCCTTGCCGCGATCATGACCTGGAAATGCGCATTGCATGATCTGCCGCTCGGCGGTGCGAAGGGGGGCGTTGTCTGCAATCCGAAGAATATGTCGCCCGGCGAGCTCGAACGGCTCAGCAGGGCATACATTCAGGCGATATGCCATCATATCGGTCCGGGAATCGACATCCCGGCACCGGATGTCTACACCAGCGAGACCGTGATGGCATGGATGCTGGACGAATATGCCGCCATCACCGGCCGGACGGAATTCGGCGTCATTACCGGAAAACCGATCAGCCTCGGCGGCTCGGGAGGGCGGGAGGATGCAACGGCACGCGGAGGATGGATTGCCATCCGTGAGGCGGGAAGGCACCTCGGGCTGCCTATCGGCAGCGATACCGCCGAAGGGCTGACGGTTGCCGTACAGGGATTCGGCAACGTCGGCTTTCACGCCGCACGCCTTGCCCGTGAGCTGGGGAAATGCACGGTGGTTGCCGTGTCGGACAGCCGGGGTGGGATCCATCAGCCGGAAGGGCTTGATCCCGCCGACGTACTGCGCCACAAGCAGAGGACGGGATCGGTCGTCGGGTACCCTGGTGCCGCTGCGGTTTCAAACGAAGAGCTGCTGCAGCTGCCTGTTGACATCCTGATCCCCGCCGCACTGGAAAATGTCATCACCGCGGCGAATGCGCATGCCATCAGGGCCAGGGTACTTGCCGAATTCGCCAACGGGCCAACCACGCGGGAAGCGGAGGAATACCTCGAGCAGAACGGCATTCACATCATTCCGGACTTTCTCTGCAACGGCGGGGGCGTTATCGTCTCGTATTTTGAAATGGTGCAGAATTACAATATGGATCACTGGCCGATCGAGGAAGTCTACCGCCGCCTTGATGAGAAGATGATAAATGCCTATGATCGCGTGCATACGTTTGCGGCAACCCATGGCGTTCCCATGCGGCAGGCCGCCTACACCCTTGCCGTCGGCCGGGTCGTAAAGGCGATGGAGCGGCGCGGGTGGGTCTGACGTCCCGATTGGTGATTCCCCGCCCGAACAGAACGTTTATCTAGAAGAATACCGTGATATCCTAAAATCATAAAATTTGGAAGGTGATGAACATGGCAGTCTGGAAATGTAAAAAATGCGGTTATCTCTACGACGAAAGCATCGGCGATTCGAAAACCGGGATCAGTGCCGGGACGCTGTTTGAAAACCTCCCTGCCGGCTGGGTCTGTCCCCGCTGCGGGGCACCGAAAAACCAGTTCTTTAAAAAAGAAGGTTCCTAACCGGGTGATTGAGCATGAAAAAGATGAAATGCAGTGTCTGCGGTCATATTTTTGATCCGGCCAAGGGGGATGAAGGCGTCGCTCCCGGAACGGATTTTGCGGACGTTGCCGCTACATGGATCTGTCCCGTGTGCGGTGCCGTAAAAGACAAATTTCAGGAACTGAAGTGACATGCCGGCACGCGAAATTGTCCCGGATGTCTACGCGGTGGGTGTGATCGACTGGGACCGGACCCTCTTTGACGAGCTTATCCCGCTCCCGGACGGGACGACCTACAATGCGTACCTCATCAGGGGCACCGACAAAACCGCACTGGTTGATACCGTCGATCCGGCAAAGGAGGAGGAGCTTGTCATCAATCTGGTCCGTCTCGGCATCGGCCGGATCGACTATATTGTCGTCAACCATGCCGAACAGGATCACTCGGGCTCGCTGCCGATGATTCTCGAGCTGTTTCCGATGGCAACGATTGTGACCAGTGAAAAATGCAGCGGCCTTCTCCAGAGCCTCCTGATGGTCCCGCCGTCACGGATGAAGGTCGTCGCCGACGGCGAGACGCTCGACCTGGGCGGAAAAACACTGGAATTCCTGCATGCCCCCTGGGTGCACTGGCCGGAGACGATGCTTACCTATCTTCGCGAAGACGGCATCCTCTTTTCCTGCGATCTCTTCGGGGCGCATTATGCGACGAGCGATCTTTTTGCCGACGAAAGGCTGGTCTACGAACCTGCAAAACGGTATTATGCCGAGATCATGATGCCGTTCCGGGCCAGCATCAGGGGGTACCTCGACCGCCTCGCCTCCTATGCCATCACAACGATAGCACCGAGCCACGGCCCGCTGCACGGCCGTCCTGCGTTCATCATCGACGCGTATCGCGACTGGACATCGGATGCAGTGAAAAACGAGGCCGTTGTTCTCTACGTATCGATGCATGGAAGCACCTCCCAGATGGTGGCACGGTTGACCGATGCCCTCATCGACCGGGGCATCACCGTCAGAAGGTTCAACATTGCCGTTGCCGATCTCGGAAAAATCGCCATGGCACTCGTGGACGCCGCCACCATTGTTATTGCGACGCCGACCGTGCTCTTCGGCCCCCACCCGAAGATGGTGGCGGTTTCGTATATTGCAGGAATCCTCAAACCGAAAGCACGCAATGCAGCAATCATCGGTTCGTACGGCTGGGGAGGAAAGACCGTCAAGGTCATCTCCGACATGCTGGCGAACCTGCACTGCGATATGCTCGATCCCGTGTACATTCAGGGACAGGCCGATGAGGAGGCCCTTGTACGGCTCGACACGCTCGCCGACGAAATCC
>JAAEEQ010000016.1 GCA_013415665.1 Methanomicrobiales archaeon | reverse complement strand
GAGCTTTCCGTGCCGGACCGCCAGATCGTCGCCATGAGCGCTTCTGCGGAAGGCGATTTCCGCGACTGGGACGAGATCGCTTCGTGGGCCGGCGAGCTCGAAACGATCTTGAGCCCGCCCGCGTAGGGTCGTCATGGCGACGGAAGGCCCGTGCCCCGCCTGCGGTTCGGGCCCTTCCGCCGCCGCCGGCGAGGGATCGCGGTCGGCTGCGGCCGGATCGCGGACGATATCGATGCCGGGGACGTTGCAGGCGAACCCGGGCGCCATAGTGTCGGGATCGAAACAGTAGAGCGAATGGATGAACCCGCGGTCCCTGACTGCCGAGCCCGCAATTCCCGCGGCCGCAATAGCGGGGCGGTGGAGCCGGGGGTTTTGGCAGTGAAACGGGAACGGCGTTTTGCGGCATCACGCCGCCATCCCGGCACGCAGCGGGCTCTCGATGCAATGGCGTTATTTTTTCGGAAAATACGTGCAGAACCGGTCGCAGCGGCGGCACCCGCCGGCCCCTTCCCGGCAGGGTTCGACATGGATGGTGACGGTTGAGCGGGGGAATTCCAGCCGGAGATCGCTCTCAAGGTGATCGGCAAGGTCGTGGGACTGCTCCACCGAGATGTTCCCCGGCATGACGAGGTGAAAGTCGATGAAGACGTCAGGGCCCGAACGCCGGGTTTTCAGGCCGTGAAATCCCGCGTATTCGCTGGCATGCTCGCATATGATCTCCTTGATCCGGTTCTCGTCGCTGGCGGGAAGGCTGGTGTCGATGAGATCGGCGACCGAGCGCCGGGTCAGATCATACGCCGCCCGGATGATTACCACGGCAACCCCGATTGCCACGATTGCATCGATGCTCGTCACCCCCGTCACCCGTATCAGGACCAGCCCCAGCGTGACCCCCGCCGAGGTGTAGACATCGGTCCTCAGGTGCCAGGCGTCGCTTTCAAGGGCGATTGACTCCGTCTGCCGCGCCACCGCCATCAGCCGGCGCGATACGAAGTAGTTGAGTATCGCCGATACGGCCATGACGGCGATGCCGATGACGAGCAGGTCTTCGGAGAGCTCGGGCCCGCCTTCCCCCAGGAGTTTGCGGGCGGCTTCCCAGATGATGATGCCTGCCGCGATAAAGATGAGCAGCGCCTCGATCATGCCGGAAAAATCTTCGAATTTGCCGTGCCCGAACGCATGGGACGCATCCGGCGGCTCCGACGATTTCCGGACGGAAAAAAAGGCGATGACCGCTGCGAGCAGGTCCATCGCAGAATGGATGGCCTCTGAGATGATGCTCACCGAACCGACCGCAAATCCAACGATGAGCTTGAGAACGACCAGGAATGCATTCGAGATAATGGAGAGGCGTGCGGTATTCTGCTTGAGGGCATTTGCCGCCTCGCGCGAAAGGTCAGGAGAGCTCATCGGATGATACCAGTATTTGAAAACGAAACAGGATTAACGTGCCGGAGAGCCATCAGCCGGGCGCAGAGCCCGGTCATCGCATCTTCTTTCTTTCGGGTGCGGGGCAGAAGGCAGGCCGATGCCCCGTCGGCCTTTCAGGCCCCCTACATCCCGAAATCGAACAGCGTCGTCCGGGTCGGGTCGACATCGGCCCACCGCCACCCGATGGCCTCGATGATCCGGGCGATGGGCTGCCGGATCGTCTTTTCCAGCATCGTCTCCCAGTCGACGACAAACTCGGGCGGCACCTGGTCGGCGTACTCGAAGCAGATCACGTCGGTTTTGGGGTATTTTGCGGTGACATTCTTGATATAGAGGCGCTTGGGCTTGCTGCCGCGCTTGAAGTCCGCGCCGAGGTACGTATTGGCGTACTCAGCCCCCCTGATATGGGCGTCTTTCGTCTCGTAGGCGTCGAGGTGCTTGCCGATGCCGCCGGGAATCCCGACCTCCTCGAGGGGGTATTCGCCGCGGCGGTATTTCCGGAGCACGTCCCCGAGATAGGACTTGACCGCGGCGAAATCGGCCCCTTTCAGGATCAGCTCCATCACGTGCTCCTGCACCTCCCGGGTGATCTGCGGGGAGTCGCTCCTGCGCATTTCGAAGCCCACGATGTCGATCCGGTCGACATCCTGCCCCTCTTTCCAGACAAGGTGCCCCGCGTACCGCTTTTTCCGGCCCGCCTGGAAAAAGCGCCGGTAGATCTTTTCGAACTTTATCGAGAAGTAGTGTTTCGGGGCGTTGAGGGCGGTGCGGGCGAACTCCGCGTAGCTCTCGTTCAGGCGCGATTCGATCGTCCGTGCGGCCCCGATGGTCGCGGCGACATCGGCGGGGGGCAGCTGCACCATGCAGGAGTCCGTATCCCCGTACAGCACGGTATACCCCATGCTCTCGATGACATTCCGCGTATGCTCGATGATTGCGCGCCCCACCGAGGTGACGGCGGCGCCGATTTCGCGGTCGTAGAGGCGGAAGCGGGAGTAGCCGGAAACCCCGTAGTAGGTGTTCATGATCACCTTCAGAACGTTCTGCTGGAGATCAAAGAGCCGGTACTCGGGCGAACCGTAGGGGTGCAGGTCACGCTGGCGCTTTTTTTCGTCGCGTTCCGTCAACAGTTCCGCGATGATGGACCTCGTCAGGCCGTCGGGAGATTTCCTGAACCGGATGCCGTTGGGGGCCCGCAGTTCCCCCTCGGGGTCTTTGGTCTCCGGGGAGGCGTTGATGGTCATCATCGCCATGGGGTAGAGGGATTTTAAGTCGAGGACAACGACGTTCTCCTTGATCCCCTCGGAAGGATCGAAGACGGTCGCGCCCTCGAACATGTCGGCGTCGGCAAACCCTTTCGAGGGCAGCACGAACCGGTCGAAGGCTTTCCGGAGGATGTAGATGTCGATGACGTTCGAGGAGTTGAGGGTCCGGTCGAGGGGGCAGCCGACGTAGCGTGCGATCTCGCGGTAGAAATCGACGATACTGTTCTTGGCGTTGATGGCGACGCAGAGCTCGACGTCGCGGAGGTTGTACTCGATGAGGCGTGCCGGATCGTGCCGCCAGAGATCCGAAAGAGAGCCCGTGTACCGGATCTTCCGGATGCCGAGCTCGTCCTCCGCGATCGCATCGAGCCGGTACGACTCCTTCTGCGCACCCTGCATTTTCCGGTACGCCGAGAGGAGATCGAAGACGGCCCGCCCGCGGACGGCGGTCCGTTCCGTCTGCCCCGGAATGCGTGCCATGGCGTCGGGGGGGAGCCCGAGCGCCTCCATCCGGCGGACGAGGTAGGGGATATCGAACTCGGTGAAGTTCCACCCGGAGAGGATGTCGGGGTCGGTCGCGGCGATGTGCCCCGCAAAGTCGGTGAGCATCTCTTTTTCGCTGTCGTAGATGCAGACCGTATGCGTCCCCTCCCGGAAGCAGGGATTGCCCGGATCGCCGCGGTGGGAGAGTTCGATCGTCGCCGGATCCGTGTCCTGCGGGTTTAAAAAGAACGTCGTGTAGGTGTCGCCGAAGGAGTCGTGGCAGGTGATGCAGATGATGCGGTCGCGTTCCGGTTCGGGAAAGCCGCGTTCGTCCTCGCACTCGATGTCGATGAGGCAGAGGCGCGCCGGGGCCTGCACCTGGGCGGGCCTGATCTCGTCCTCGCGGATAGCGGTGCCGGGCACCGCCGCCCCGCCGGTCAGCCCCTTGTCGATGACGAACCGGGTCGCGAACGGGATGTCGGCCTCGAAATGGACGAACTGCTCCCGGAGATCGCGCACGTCCGACGGCCGGAGCGTATAGATGCGGCAGAGCTCCTCGCCGCGGATCGAGGTGTAGGTGCGGGAGGGATCGCACTCCGCACGGTCCGGGAGGGGCCGGGAACGCACCTGTGCCGCCGGCGCGTAGAAATACGGCTTAAAGCCCGATACCCGGACATGCACCGCGTCCCCGTCCGGGCGCCGCCCGAAGATGTGGATCAGGGGCCCTTCCGGCGTGGTGCTGTACTCGACCTGGTTGATGGCGATCATATACCCGCCCCCTTCTGCTGCCGTGCCGTTCATCCCTGTGCCTTCCGTACAAGGCCCCGGACGCTCGCGGCAGCCTCCCGGAACCGTTCCTGTTCCTTCTCCTCCAGGTCCCATGCAACAATCTCCGAAATGCCGTCTTTTCCGATCCGGGCGGGCACGCCCAGTGCGACGCCCGCTTCGCCGTACTCGCCCTCGAGCACGCAGGAGCACGGCAGCACCACCCGCTCGTCGCGGACGATTGCACGGATGAGGCTGGCAATGCCGTAGGCGGGCCCGAAGACCGTCCCCCCCTTGCCCCGGATCACCGGCATGCTGGCCTGCCGCATCTGGGCGAGGATCTCGTCCTGCTCGGGCCCGGGCACCGGGAACGGCAGCCGGGAGAAGACCGGTACCTGGTGCTCCCCATGCTCCCCGAGCACCCACGCCTCCTCTGCCGGATACCCCCGCTCACGGAGGAACCCGCGGAACCGGGTGGAGTCGAGCTGCCCACCGAAGCCGATGATCCGGCTCCGGTCAAGGCCGCTTTTCTGCTGCAGGTAAAAGGTGTTCGCGTCCATGGGGTTCGTCACCGCTATCGCAATGCCGGAAAACCCGTCGAGGTAGCGTGCACAAAGCCCGGCAACCGGCAGGTTCGCGTCCAGCAGGTCGGCACGCGTCTTGATGTTCGGGTTTCGCGGGGTGCCGGCCGCGAACACGAACAGGTCGCTCTCCTTGATAGCCGCGGGATCCCGGGTGATGGAAATATCGAGGCCGGTATGGAGCAGATCGAGCACCTGCGCATCGAGCAGAGGCGTAAAGGTATCCATCAGGTTGAGCTCGTCGGCCAGGCCGGTGGCGGCGGCGAGAAAGGCCACTTCCCCGCCGACCCTGCCCACGCCCATCACGGAGAGGCTTGTCATCGGGATCACTATGGGTATGCTAATAATAAATAACTACAATTTCCTATCCAATGCTGCGCATACAGCCCGGCCCTGTGGACGTCGGGGGCATTCTTCTGGACAACCACCTCGTGCTCGCCGCCGGCGTGCTCGGGACGACGGGCGCATCGCTCGCCCGGATGCTCCGTTCGGGTGCCGGCGGGGTAGTGACCAAATCCATCGGCCCGTACCCGAAAGCCGGGCACCCCGGGCCCTGCGTCGCGGTCTACGACGGCGCGGTCATGAATGCCATGGGCCTGCCCAACCCTTCCCGTGATTTTACCGCAGAACTTGCAGCCGTAGCCGGCAGGCCGGTCGTGGTGAGCATCTTCGGGGGGACGCCGGAGGAGTTTGCAGACGTGGCGTCGTGGTTTGCCGGCACCGTGAAAGGCTTCGAACTCAACCTCAGCTGCCCGCATGCCGAAGGGTACGGGGCTGCGCTCGGGTCGGATCCCGATCTGGTGGAGGCCTGCACGCGGGCGGTTGCCGCGACCGGCGTTCCCGTCTGGGTCAAGCTTACCCCGAACGTGACCGATATCGCAGCCTGCGGCCGTGCCGCCGAGCGGGGAGGGGCTGCCGCCATCGTCGCCATCAACACCGTGAAAGCGATGCGGATCTCGACATCGCTCCGCCGCCCGGTGCTCGGGCACGGCTACGGGGGGCTTTCGGGCCCGGCCATCTTTCCCGTTGCCGTCCGGTGCGTGTACGAGCTCTACGACGCCTGCCGCATCCCCATCGTCGGGTGCGGCGGCGTGGCGACCGCGGACAATGTTGTCGAGATGATGATGGCGGGCGCCGCCGCCGTGCAGATCGGGAGCGCCGTGCTCGACAACCCGGAGATCTTCGCTGCCATCGCAGCCGATCTGTACGCGGACGACGGGGTCCCCGCCACCGAGATCACGGGGTGCGCCCATGCATGAGATCCCTTCGCGCCCGGTCGCCATCACCCGGGTCGTTGCCGAAACGCCCTCTATCAGGACGTTTTTCTTCTCCGAACCGTTCCCGTTTCAGGCGGGGCAGTTCGTCATGGTCTGGATACCGGGGGTGGACGAGGTGCCCATGGCGCTCTCGTCGGCAAACAGCATCACCGTCCAGAAAGTGGGGGATGCAACGGAAGCGCTCTTTTCGCTCGGAGAAGGCGACCTGCTCGGGATCAAGGGGCCGCTGGGCAACGGTTTTTCCCCGGGGAAACGGGTGCTTGCGATCGCCGGCGGCATCGGCGCCGCCCCGCTCCTGCCCCTCGCCGCGGCGGGACAGGCCACGACGTTCCTTCTGGGCGCACGCACCGCGGAGGAGCTGGTCTTCGCCGGCACGCTCGCCGGCTGTACCGACTGCCGCGTCGCCACCGACGACGGCAGCAGGGGCTATCACGGGTTTGTGACCGGGCTGCTTGCCGGGCTGGATCTTTCCGCCTACGACAGCATCTGCGTCTGCGGCCCCGAGGGCATGATGAACGCCGTGCTGCGCATGCTCGATGCCGCCGGTGCGGCAGCCCGTGGCCAGTTCTCCCTGCACCGGTACATGAAGTGCGGGATAGGGCTCTGCGGATCCTGCTGCATCGACCCGGCAGGCCTCTGCGTCTGCCGTGACGGCCCGGTCTTTTCCGGGTCCGCACTGCTCGAATCCGAGTTCGGCTCCTATTCGCGCGATGCAAGCGGCAGGAAGAAAAAAATCTGATACCCTTTTTTTAGCGGTGGTAGGCTTCGCCCCGGATGATGCGCACTGCACGGTAGACCTGTTCTGCGACCAGCAGGCGGACGATCTGGTGCGGAAATGTCGCCCGTGACAGGCTCCAGCGGTAGTCGGCCCGGGCGCGGACCGCCGGCGCGGCACCCAGCGTTCCCCCGATGACGAACGCAATCCGGCTCCTGCCCGCGAGGGCATTCTCCCGGATGATCCCGGCAAGCTCCTCCGAGGACCACATGCTCCCCCCGACGTCCAGCAGGACGACCGTCTCGCCGGGCTGGATCGCCCCGAGGATCCGCTCCCCTTCGCGGTCGAGAATCCGGGCGGCCTCGGCCTCGCGGTCGCGGTTCGGGAGCGGTTCGTCGGCAACCTCGGTGATCTCCAGTACGGCACTGCCGGAGAGCCTTTTTGCGTACTCGGCAATCCCGTCTTTGAGGTACGGCTCCTTGATTTTGCCGACGGCGACGATCCGGAACCGCACCGCCATGCGCTCACTCCTCCGTATGCCCGTGGTTGATCCGGCGGAGCGTTTCGAGGTCGTTGATGTTCGTGAACGTCGACAGATCGGGATCCATGGGCCGGAGCAGGCCGACGGGGATGTACCGGGCCCTGATCGACCGCACCATGTCCCGGAGCGACAGCGAGGTATGGTCCCTGAGATAGGCGAGCAGCGCTGTACGGCGGTAGACGGCGTGCAGCGGCTCGAGGCGGTTCTCGTCCCACGCGGGTATCGCCGCGTCGCAGGTGTCGATGAGCGAAAAGAGGAGCTCGACAACGGCGGGATTGATGCAGGGCATGTCGCAGGCCGCGATGAAGACGAGGTCGCCCCGTGCCTGCAGCACGCCCGCGTGGATCCCGCCGATGGGCCCGATACCCGTCCTGATGTCGGGGACGATGGCAACCCCGCCGATATGCAGGAACCGGGCGCATTGCTCAGGATCCCGGGCAACGACGATGATCTCGTCGGCAACCTTCGAGAGGGCCGTTACCAGGCGGTCGATGAAGGTCTCGCCGCGGTAGGAAAAGAAGTATTTCTCCCGGCCGCCGGCCCGCCGGGCTTCGCCGCCGACGAGGATGATTGCTGTCCTCTGCACCATGGCGCGTCACTCGTCGCGGCCGAGGGCGAGGTGCTCCCGGAACCGGATCAGGTCCACGAGCGTGGCGTTGACCGGCGTTGGTATCCCGTGTGCCCGCCCTTTTTCGACCACTGCGCCGTTGATGAAGTCGATCTCCGTCCTGCGGCCCGCCTTGATGTCCTGCAGCATCGACGAGTGGTGCAGTGCCGTCGCCGGCAATTGCACGTCGCGCAGGTAGGCGAGATAGCCGGCGGGCGTCGCCCACGCAAGGGTGATCCCTTCGGCGGTGCAGACGGCGAAGGCCTCGGCAACGATGTTCCCGATGACATGCCATGCCGCCGGGTGGCAGAGCTCGCCGTAGGCGACGTCCATGATGGCGCCGAGGGGATTGAGCGCGGCATTGTAGAGCGTCTTTCCCCAGAGATCGGCGCGGATATCAGGGCTCGTCTCGACGTTCATGCCGGCCTTTCGGAAGCAGGCGGCAAGGGCGTTGACGGCCTCATCGGTGCCTGCCGGGAACCTTCCCAGGCGGATGGGGCCCGCTTCGACCGAGACATGCACGGCGCCGTCCCCGCGCCACTCGAACCCGGTGATGATCATGCCGCCGATGACGCCTTTTGCATACCCCGCAATCACCTCTTCGTTGCCGATGCCGTTCTGGAGGCTGACCGTCTCCGCACCCGCGACGGCGTCGGCGAACTGCTCGCAGATCGCTTCCGTGTCCCGCGATTTCGAGGTGATGATGACATAATCGAACCGTTCCCCGGCAGGCAGCTCTTCCCCGCAGGGGAAACGGTACGTCGCGTCGCCCCAGATGCCCGTCATGGCAAACCCATGTGCACGGATGGCGTCCGCATGCCGCTTCCGGGCGACCGCATACACGTCGGCCACCGTCGAGAGGCGTGCCGCCACCGACAACCCGACTGCCCCGGCACCAACCACTGCTATTCTCATGCCACCAACCTTCACAGCAGTAATGGCGCTCAGGGTTAAAAAATGCGTTTTTTCCGCTCCAGTGCAAGCAGGGCTTCCTTGATGGCGATATCGGGGGAAAACCCGCCGATGCCGTCGCTTGCGACGATGCGGTGGCACGGGATGACCAGCGGAACGGGATTTCTCCGCATGGCCGTGCCGACCACGCGGGGATGGGTGCCGGCCGCACGGGCGATCTCGGCGTAGGTCCTCGTGCTGCCGTAGGGCACGCCCCGCACCGCCCGGTAGATCGCAGCGTAGGGGGCGCCCTCGTCGGTTGCCGGGGTGGCAAGGCCGGACAGATCGGTCCCCTGCCCGCGGAGGTACCGCCGGATGGCTTCCGGCACCGGCGCCTCGGTGGCGGAGCGGGAAAACCTGATGCGGTGGACGGTCGTCCCCGTCCATGCGACCTCGACCCACCAGAGCCCGAACCGGCATGCGCCGTGCATCAGCGCCATGCGGCAACCTCATCCGGGAACGTCTCGATCGTGCAGCGCACCATCTCGCTTTCCATCCACGGCGGCAGGCCGCGCCGGACGCCCCCCTCGCAGAAGCGGGATTCGCCGATGACTAAGAGGCCCCGGTCCTCCGGCGTCCTCAGCACTCTCCCGAGCGCCTGCAGGGCACGGTTGATGGCGGGGAGCGTGTAGGCGATGAACTCCCCTTCCTGCCCGAATTTCCGTTTGAAGTAGTTGATGATCATCCGGCGGACATCGTTGTAGGGCGCGAGCGGCAGGCCGAACACCATGGCGCCCGCCAGCATCTCCCCGCGGTAATCGAGGCCTTCGCTCCATTTCCCGCCGCAGACCCCGAAGAGGATGCCCGACCTGCCCCTGCCCGGCAGGGCAAGGAACGACCGGAGGGCTTCCTGCGCCTCCGCTGCGGATGCGGGTTCGCAGATGACCTCCTTCCCGTTCAGCACCGGCGGGAGGTCCGCGGTGAAGGAATTCAGCATCTCGTATGAAGGAAAATAGACGGCGAGATTGCCCGGCACCCGTGAGAACTGTGCAATATACTCGCTGACGCGCGCCGAATGGTCCGGGTCGCCGCGCATCCGGTACGCCGAGGTGATGTCGGTGGCGCAGAGCAGGCGGCGGTTCTCCTTTGGAAAAGCGTTCGGGAGCGACAGCGTCGCCACATCGGCGGCACCGAAGTAGAGGCGCCGGTAGCTCTCCACCGGCGAGAGCGTGCCGGAGATGAGCACGCAGGCGGCGTGTTCGGCGGCAACCGCCGCCATCGCAGGCCCGGGATCGATGTTGCGCACCTCGAGCGCCACCGCCTCATCGTCCCGCCGATAGAGCGTCAGGAACGCCGGGTTAAGAGCGGCATCGTGCATGCGGGAGAAGAACGAGCAGAGGCGCTCGGCTGCGGTCTCCTTGAAATCGCCCGCTTTCAAGTTCTTCTCCCGCACCGCCTCGTCGATCCGCTCCAGGTCCTCGACAATCGCGTGCATCGACGCGTACAGCGTTCCGCCCAGGATCATCCGGGAAAAGATGGCGGGATCGAACCAGTCCTCGGTCTTGCTGGACCGCCTGAGGCTGTCCATGAACCGGAACAGGTTGGGGATCAGCGCGAGGATCGCGTCGGCGCCGCGCACGCGGTTGCGCATGGCCGAAAGCTCGTGCGACGCCTGCTCGAGGGTGTGCTCCTCCAGCACGACACTCTGGATGCTCTGCACCGTATCGCCGCAGTTATGCGCCTCGTCGACGAGCAGGAGGCTGGATCCCGGGTCGATATCGAGGGACTGGTAGAGCTGTTCGCGGATCCCCTCGTCAAAGATGTGGTGGAAGTTGAGCACCACGACATCGGCTTCGCGGGCCGCCTGCAGCATGATCTCGTACGGGCAGAGGTCGCCTGCGATCTCGCCGAGCTGCTCCGGCATCACCGCCCGGGTGGACGCCTGCGCCGCCCGGCTCCTGAGCGTCGCCGACGGGATCATGCGCAGGCCGTCCCCGGCATCGCTAAAGGCCCGGCTCCTGATGAAATACGGGCATATCAGGCCCGCACCGCCGGACGAGCGCCGGATCTGCTGGCGGATGAACGGATCCTGCCCCGGGACCAGCGCCCCTTTCTGCGCCCGCTCGCGCATGAGCGTCGTCGAGAATGCCTTGAGCCCCTCGCAGACACGGTAGGCGTCGCCCTCGCCCGCCATGGGGCACATGGTCCGTTTGCCGACGAGAAACGCACAGGACAGGGATCCCCGCTTTCTGCGGATCAGGTCGAGCTCGCGGATGAACGTGGCAAGCTGGCTCACCGTCCGCACCGCGACGATGACCTTCCTGCCGTTCGCCTCCGCGAGCATGGCGGCAACAACGCTCGATTTTCCGCTGCCCGTCGGGGCGTCGATGAGGGCGGTTGCGCGGTTCCTGACCGATTCTGCGGCAAACTCCAGCATCCTCTGCTGGCCCGGGCGATAGGTGCCGTACGGAAACCACGCATCAAGGGGATCCATTGCACTACTATAGGCGCCCGGAGGCATTTGTAGTATCGCCGCGGGGTGCGGCACTATCGCCAGAGCCTTTGTATAGAT
This sequence comes from Methanomicrobiales archaeon, assembly GCA_013415665.1. Taxonomy (GTDB): domain Archaea; phylum Halobacteriota; class Methanomicrobia; order Methanomicrobiales; family Methanomicrobiaceae; genus LKUD01. The sequence goes on along the minus strand of JAAEEQ010000016.1, from coordinate 14,616 downwards.
GCATTGCCAACATCCAATTCTATGTTGCGGGAGATCGCCATCGTCGCCGCCCTGCTGCTCGCCGCCGGCGGCCTTGCATTTGCAGAACAGCAGCTGTCCGTCGGATGGCTCGGGAATCTCTCGTCGACGGTGCTGACGGTGGCACTGGTGTACCTCCTCTTCGGGATCGTCGTCACCCGGATCGGCTACCGCGCCATCAGCGACCCGAAAACGCGGTATTCGTTTAAAAAGGCGGTCTCAATCCTGTTCGTCGCCGTTCTCGCGGTGCTGGTCATCCGTATCTGGGTCGAGGATACCCAGTCCCTGCTGGTCTCGTACGGCATCATCGCTGCGGGTGTTGCCATCGCGCTCCAGGACTTTTTCCGGAGTTTCGTCAACGGCATTGCCGTCGCGTTTTCCGGCATCTACCGGGTCGGCGACCGGATCGAGATGAACGGCATCTACGGGGACGTCATGGACATCGGGCTGTTGAACACGACGCTGATGGAGATGCGGGGCTGGGTGGATGCCGACCAGCCGACGGGCCGGATCGCGGTCGTGCCGAACAACGCGGCGATCGCGTCGACGGTGTTCAACTACACCAAGGATCATTCGTTCATCTGGGACGAGATTGTCGTCCCCATCACCTACGATTCCGACTGGAAAGCGGCGATAGAGCTCTTTTCTGCGATCATCAGCTCCGAAACGGGTGAGACGTCGGTCCGGGCGGCGCAGGAGATCGACCGGATCGGGGAGATCTACTACCTTCCCCGGAAGGTGACCGACCCGTCCGTCTACGTCCGGATCACCGACAACTGGATTGCCATCGCGCTCCGGTACGTGACCGATGTCAAAACCCGCCGGGCGACCTCGGATACGCTGAACCGCCGCATTCTCGAGGCCGTCGAAAAGAACGACAGCATCCGCGTCGCAAGCGCGACGTTCGAGATCTCCGGCAGGCACGTCGTCCGGCTGGAGGACGACCGTTCCGCCTCCTGACAGCGCTATTTTCCCAACCTTTTTATATATCCGTCCGCCCCATCACTGCCAACGACACGGGGTGCATGAACGTGGCGGGAACCAGGACCGTATCCTCAAAGGCCGGCATGCCGCCCGGCACGCTGATCCACATCGGCGAGGCGAAGGCGGAGGGATCGGTCATATCCGTTATCGACTACGATGAGGGCCATTTTTTCGAAAAGGAGAACGTGAGTTTTTCCGAAGCGTCCGCCCTTGCGGGAGGGCCGTCGGTGACCTGGATCAACGTCGACGGCCTGGTCGATACTAATGTTATCGAATCCTTCGGAAAAGCGTTCGGGCTGCACCCCCTGACGCAGGAGGACATCCTCAACACCACCCAGCGCCCGAAACTCGAGGAGTTCGACGAGTACCTCTACCTTGTCGTGAAAATGCTCTTCATCAATGCCGACGAGGAGGTGTGCGCCGAGCAGGTCAGCCTGATTCTCGGGGACCGGCTGGTCATCTCCTTTCAGGAGCAGAAGGGCGACGTCTTCGACACGATCCGGACCCGCCTCCGGACCGGGAAGGGGCGCATCAGGAAGTCGGGCGCCGATTACCTCCTGTATTCCATGCTCGACGCGATCGTGGACGGGTATTTCGGCGTTTTTGAACGGGTGGGCGAATGGATTGAGGGCCTTGAGGACGAGCTTATCGATAACCCGAGCCCCGCCACGCTCGAGACGATCTACTCCCTCCGGCGCGACCTGATCTTTCTCCGCCGCTCGATATGGCCGCTCCGCGATGTCGTGGGGGCGCTCGGCCGGGGTGATTCCCGCCTCGTGCAGGAGCAGACACTCGTGTTCATCAAGGACATCTACGATCATGTCATCCAGGTCGCCGACACCATCGAGACCTACCGCGATACGGTGGCGGGGATGCTCGACATCTACCTTTCCAGTGTCAGCAACCGGATGAACGAGATCATGAAAGTCCTCACCATCATCGCGACCATCTTCATCCCGCTGACCTTTGTCGTGGGGCTCTACGGCATGAATTTCCAGTACATGCCGGAACTGGGATGGGAGTTCGGCTATCCCGCCGTCCTGGTGGTGATGGCGCTGATTGCCGCTGTTGAAATCATCTATTTCCGGAAAAAACGGTGGATATAAGCTTAAGGAGGGGCCGCCGCCCCCCGGCCTCCCCGGCACCGCCTGTGCCGCCGCTTCCCGTATTGACGAGGCCCGCCACCGCCGTTATCCAGTACACGGCAAACATCGCGGCAAGCGCCCAGCTGGCATTCCCGGCCGCGATCACGACCCAGATCAGGTTGCCTGCCGTCCAGCAGGCAAAGCCGGCACGCCGGGTTGCCGCCTGCCTTCCTGCCACCAGCACGGCACCGGCAATGCCGAGGGCTGCCGCCGCGCATTCCGGCAGGGCTGCGGGCATCACGGCCCGGCCTCCCCGAGCGTCATCTGGCGGCCGGTGCCCCGGGTGCGCCGTGAACCCCGGGGCGGAACGGGAAGCGCCGCCATGAGGAAGGCACGGTCGGCAGCGTCGGTGACGGCGGGGGGGAGGGATGCCGGCGCCGTTGCGGCAAGCAGCACGGCGGTGCCCGTATCGTGCGCCTGCTCCCGGCAGGCGTGCAGCCATGCCCCGGCATCGCCGGGTTCCGGGGCGAAGCAGGGGTCGTACTCGATGATGACGTACGGCTCGCGTGCATCCGCCACCGCCCGGGCAAGCCCGCGGGGGCTTTCGGGAGCTGCGAGCCGGAGCCGGTGGTGAACGGGTATCAGCCCCTGAAAGAGTGCCGGGTTGCCGCCGGCGAGGTAGAGGGTTGCCGCCTTCCGTTTCGAGAGCGCCGCACCGAGCGCGGACAGGAGGGGGGAGAGAGGGGCGGCAATGACGGTGAACCGCCCCCGGTCGCCGGTAAATGACGGGTGAATGGCGAAATGCATGGCCCGGTACCGTCATCCCGGCGGATAAAAAGGGGCGGGGGCGGGGGATGAAACTGAACGGGCGCTATGCAGCGGCGGCCCCGTCCGGGGCGCCGGCCGCATGCTCCCGGCCGGCGGTGAGGGCAAGGATGGCCGGCATGACGAGGATCGCGCCCAGCAGGGCAAACCCGACGGAGATGACGGTGAGGATGCCGAAGTTGCTGATGATGCCGAAACTCGAGAGCATGAGCGCCGAAAACCCGAAGACGGTTGTCAGCCCCGAGACGGTGATGGCAGTCCCGATCTTCTGCACGCTCGCCCGGATGGCGGGTATCAGCGCGAGCCCCCGTTCCCGCTCTTCGTAGCAGCGTTCCATGATCAGGATGGTGTACTCCGAGGCAACCCCGATCGTCATCGATCCGAGGGTCGCGGTCATCGGGGTGTACTCGATGCCGAGGAGGTGCATCATCACCCCGTTCCACCCGACGATGAGGACGATCGGCACGAGCGGCGTTGCCGCTTTTTTCCCTTTCCGGTAGACGGCAAAGAGGAAGAGAAAGATCAGCGAAAAGCCCAGCAGGGTCATCGCGGTCTTCCCCTCGCGGATCTCCCGGATGAGGTTGGTAAACATCTCCCCTTCGCCGGTGATGGTGGCGGTGATGCCGGGCGGCGGCTGGAACCAGGCGATCTCGCGCTTCAGGCCGTCGATGAACGACATGGCGACTTCGTTTTCCATTTCGACCAGCGAAAACTCGATCACCGCCGCGGTCCTGCCGTCGGCGTACCGGGCGACGGTCTCCGCCGGGATGGCGGCGAGCGCCTCGTCGAGCGCCGCTTCGCTCTCCGGCATCGTCCCGCCCGTCACGGCGAGGACTTCGGTGACGATGCTGTGCGAACCGGTAATCTTGGCGTTGTGCTCCTCCTCGTATACCTGGAAATCATGCATCCACGTAAGGCCGGCAAGGGACACGACGCCGTCGCCCCGCACGTAGACGGGGACGGTCGAGGTCGGGCCCATGGTCCGGACCACCTTGTCCAGGTTCACCTTGGCGGGCATGTCGGCGGGGACGAAGGTATTCTCGTTGGTATTGACGGGGATCGTGCTGTCGATCTGGATGCCGGCAATCGCGACGAGGCTGCAGACCAGCAGCACCGGGAGGGGGTTTTTCGCGACCCGTTCGACGACGGTGCCGATGGCGCCGTTGTACCGGAGCAGGAGCGGGCTGTCGCCGGCGGCGGCAGGGCGGGGCCGGTAGGAAAGCAGGGTGCCTGCGGTCGGCACGATGATCAGGGCGGCAAGGTAGCAGGAGACGACGCCGATGACGCAGACCATGCCGAAACTCCGGATCATCGGCAGCGGGGAGATCCACATGGCGAGGAATCCCATCGACGTTGCGAGCATCGCGTACAGCACGGAGGGCCCCGACCGGGTGATGGTTGCGGCGACGGCGTCGGCAAGCGATCCCTGGCGGGCCTCCTCGTCGAATCGCGAGTGGAACTGGATGGCGTAGTCGATGCCGATCCCGATGAGCACCGGGAATGCGGCGATCGTCACCATGTTGATCTTCATGCCGGCAAGGCCCATGAACCCGAACGTGAACACAAGGCCCGTTGCCACGATGGCAACCGAAAGGAGCCGGTACCGCACATGCCCGAAGAGCAGGCCGACGGCGACGACCATCAGGGCGAGCGCTGCCAGGATCAGCGTGCCCATCGACGAACCCATCTCGGCGCTCATCTGGCTTTCGAAGGCCGGCGAGCCGGTGAGGCTTGCCGTGATGCCTGGTGGCGTGTCTGCAAGCGCGATGCGCGATTCGAGGGCTTTCAACAGCGCCTCCTCCGATGCAAGCGACATGCCCGGCTCGGGGGTGACCACGATGATCGTCATCGAGGGGGACGGCAGGATCAGGGAGAGCGTCGCTTCCGGCAGCCGTCCGGCGGCCGCGGTAATTGCCGCATCGGACACGGGCAGCGTCCCGCCGTTTGCCGCCGCAAGAAGATCGGAAAGGGCCGTGACGCCGCTGACGTACTGCTCGTTTTCACAGTCGCGGGCAATGCGGTCAAGGTAGGCGATCACGGCGGGATCGGTGACATCGTCCCCTTCGACGAGGATCATGATGGCGTCGGAGAGGAAGGTGTCGGAATACTGTGCAAGCAGGATGCCCCGCTCGGAGCCGGTGTCGACGTAGGTGTCGTATCCCGTCTCCATCGACGTCAGCGTGGTGCCGTACAGCGCCACGGCGGCAACGCAGCATACCAGCAGCGCGATGATGCCGGGATAACGGTTGATGGCGCCGGCAAGGGAGAAAAACGGTGATTGCATGGGACTACTCCGTCATATGCAGGGAAGGTGCGGCGGGAGGAAACCCCGCCGCAGTGCATTCCGGTTTCATGCCCGCTTCCGGATCCGCAGGAAGTAGTACGCGGAGCTGACGCATCCGATCAGCAGGAAGCCTGCCGCCAGCGGTGAGAGGAGTGCCGAAGCCCCGCCGCCGTTGTCGGCAACGTCGACTTCAATCTTGACGGTGTCGGAGATCTGGCTGTTGTCGAGCGCGTCGCGGTAGCGGACCTCGGTATCGATGCCGTACTGCTTCTCGGTTGCGCCTGCGTCGATCGTCACCTCAAAGCGGGCGGTGGCGCTTTCTCCCGGGGCAAGATCGCCGAGATAGGCGGTGTCATCGCTGCTGGTAAAGGGATCGACCGCGGAGATGCGTGCCTGTGCACGGTAGGCGGTGGCGGCACCGGTATTGGTGTAGGCAACTTCGATGATCCGGGTTCCGCCGGGGGCGATGCTCTCGCTGACCGGCGAGACGGCAAAGGTGATCTTTCCGCCGGCAGTGATGCCGATGGTGACCGCATCGGAGAGGACGACGGCGCCGTCGCTGTTCTCGTACCGGAGGCGGAGATCGATGGGGTAGGTCTGGGGTTCTGCGGTGGTGGCGGACGGGGGCGAGGTCACCCACGAAATCACTGCTGTCGGTCGGGATGAGGGGGCTGTTGCCGTTGCGTTCGATCACGACGACAGCTGCTTTTGCGGTCTCCGTTCCGCTGTTGCGGACCGTCAGGTCGAGGTACCCCTCGGTGCCGACGTTGATGCTCTCGGTGCTGACGGCATCGATGGCAATAACGGCCTCAGGTTTGACCCGGATGGTAAGGGGAATGGTCTCCGTTGCGGTTGCGTAGCGGTACTGGATCGTGTCCGCGCCGTACTGTTCGGCGCTGGCAAGGTAGGTGTACTCCAGCACGAGTGCCATCGAAACCTCGCCGGCAGCAGCGTTGTCGGCGGTGCGGGCAAGGAAGGTTACGGTCTGGCCCGCCCCGCCGGCGATGTCACCGATCATCTGCCGGTCGCTTTTCACCGTCACCGGTGCTTCTCCGGCCGTTAAGCGTGCGCTCACCATTTTTGCGGTATTTGGAAGATCGTCGCGGCTGATGATTGAAGACTGGGCGATTTTGACCGCGTTGAGGCCGCGGTTCTCAATCCGCACAGGAATGCTGATCTCTTCGCCCGGAGCGAACTCATTCGGGCCGGCGACCGATGCCGCGAGATCGGGTGCGCCGTAGAGGTACTTGTCACCGGCGGCGACGGGCGCCGCAAGGCACAGCAGCATGATGCAGAGCAGTGCGGCAGTGCCGGCGGTGAGGGGGAGATGCAGATTCGACATGATGTTCCTCATGTGATCAATGCAATGATTTATTAGTATAAAAATATTATGTGTATTTGTTACAAACACTTGTTACGTATGTTTGAGACAAACAACAGTCACAAACGAGGGAACCTATTTAACCGGCAGCTTTCAAGAGGTATGTGAATGGGCAGGATCGTCGAGGAGTTGAACCGGATCAAAACGCTGCTCCGGGAGCACCCGCAGGGCATGAGCATCACGGAGATATCCCGTGAGCTCGGGAAAAACATGCATTCCGTGGGCAGGTACATGGATATCCTGCATGTCTCGGGGCAGGTGGAGATGCGCACGTACGGCATGGCGAAGGTCTATACGCAGTCGCGCCGGTGCCCGATCGCAGGCCTCATCTCCGAAATGGACGAGATGATCGTGATCCTCGACGGCGACCGCCGCGTCATGCAGGCCAGCAGGGCCGCCCTCGCCTTTTTCGGGCTCTCCGCTGACGATGTCGTCGGCCGCGACCTGTTCGAGCTGCCCTTTCCCGAACCGGCGCTGCACGATCTTTTCGATGCTCTTGCCCCGACGCTCGCTCAGAAACCGGGATTTGAGGACGCGCATGTCGTGGTCCGGGGGCAGGAGTATTACCTGAAAATCAGGACCATCGCCACCGCCTTCGAGGACGGCAGCGCCGGGTACGTTCTCCTCCTGATCGATGTCACCCTCGAAAAACAGGCGCTTCGCGCCCTGCAGGAGAGCGAGCACAACTATCGCGATCTCGTCGAGCTCGCCGACGCGATCATCCTGAAACTCGACCCGGCCGGCCGCGTGACCTTTTTAAACGAATATGCAGTGCGGTTTTTCGGCTTTACCCGGGAGGAGCTCCTCGGCAGAAGTGTGATCGGCACGATCGTCCCGCCGGTTGACCTGGCCGGGCGCGATCTGCAGGCGATGATCGCGGAGCTCTGTGCGGATCCCGCGCAGTACGCGCAGAACGAGAATACCAATATCACCAAGGACGGGCGGGAGGTCTGGATCCGGTGGACCAACCGGGCCATCCTCGACGAGACCGGCGCGCCGTCGGGGGTGCTCTGCGTCGGCAACGACATCACGCCCCGGAAGCGCATGGAGGAAGCGCTCCGGAACCGGACACACGAGCTTGAAAAACGGGTGCGGGAGCTGGGCTGCCTTTACCGCATCTCAAGCCTCATCGGCAGCGCGGACGACGAGCGGGAGCTGCTGGAGGGCGTCGCCGATGCCCTCCCCTCCGGGCTGCAGCACGCTGCGCATGCCGCCGCCCGGATAATAATCGGGGAGCGGGTTTTCGGCGCACAGCCGCCGGAGAACGCGGCAGCCCGCCTTGCCGCCCCCCTCCCCCCGAACGGCAGCGACGGTACAATAGAGATGTGGTACGATACGGGCGTGCCCCCGGGAGGAAAGCTGTTCCTTTCGGAGGAGCGGCTGCTGATCGATACGGTCGCCCTCCGCCTTGGCCGGGTGCTCGAGCACCTGCGGCTTGAGCATGCGCTGGTCAGCGAGCGTGATTTTGCCGGAGCGATCCTGGACGCGATCGGCGCGCTGGTCATGGTGATCGATGCCGGAGGGCGGATTGTCAGGTTCAACCGGCAGTGCGAGGCGCTGACCGGCTATGCCGCCGGCGAGGTTGCCGGCCGTCCGGCCTTCGAAACGGTCCTCCCGCCCGGAGAGGCCGGCCGGATACTGGCCGTGATGCAGGATCTTCGTGCCGGCAAAGGATCGCTTCGGGCTGCCGTCGAGGTCATCGGCCGCGACGGGCGGCGGCACCGCGTCGCATGGTCCTTCGAGCCTTTAAAGATCGGGGGCAAGGCGGGTGCCTGCGCGGTGATGACGGGCATGCCGGAAGGGCGCGAATGACCGGGCGCGGCTCTTCCCGGCCTTTCGGAGCGGTGCCGCCCTTCGGTATTTATTCTCCCCGGCGCCAATAGTATGGCATGGCGATTCATCCCATCGATTTCCGGTACGGCACGGCGGAAATGCGTGCCGTCTGGGACGAGGAAAACCGCTTTTCCTGCATTGTCGCTGCGGAAGCGGCACTTGCCTACGCCGAGGGCGTCCACGGCCTGATCCCCGACGATGCCGCACGCACGATCGGTGAGCGGGCTTTGAGTGCCCGGCTCGGGCGGGCGCAGGAGATCGAGGCGGAGATCCACCACGACATGATGGCAATCGTCCGCGCGATCGCCGAAGTATGCGGCGACGCCGGGCGGTGGGTGCATTACGGCGCCACATCCAATGACCTTCTCGATACCGCGACGGGCCTGCAGATCCGGCAGAGCCTCGAGCTGCTGGAGGCAAAACTCAAAAGCCTGCTTGGCGTCCTGCTCCGGAGGAGCAGCGAGACGAAAATGCTGGTCTGTGCGGGCAGGACCCACGGGCAGATCGGGGTCCCCACCACCTACGGCCTGCGTTTCGCGATATGGGCCAGCGAGGTGGGGCGGCATATCGAACGCCTGCGCCAGCTCCGGCCCCGGGTCGTGGTGGGCCAGATGACCGGTGCCGTAGGCACGCAGGCGGCGATGGGCGATGCGGGCCCGCTCGTCATGACCACGATGATGGAGCGCCTCGGCCTTGGTGCGGTCGATGTCTCCAACCAGCTCGTGCAGCGGGACCGGTACGCGGAGTATTTCATGTTTCTCGCGGGTGTCGCGACGACCCTCGACAAGATCGGCGTCGAGATCCGGATGATGCAGCGCTCTGAGATCGGCGAGCTCGAAGAGGCATTCGGTGCGAAGCAGGTCGGATCGAGCACGATGCCGCACAAGCGCAACCCCATCAAGTCGGAACAGGTCTGCGGGCTTGCCCGGATTGTCCGCGCCTGTGTCGAGCCCGCCCTTCAGAACAACCTTCTGTGGGACGAGCGTGACCTGACCAATTCATCCGCCGAACGGGTCCTTTTTCCCGAAGCCTCGGTGCTTGCCGATCATATTCTCGCCGTCATGATCCGGGTGCTGGACGGGCTGGTCATCCGGGAGGACAACATCCGCCGGAACCTCGGCATCATGCAGGGGGTCAACATGGCGGAGTCGGTGATGATCGAGCTGACGAAACGCGGGCTGGACCGGCAGGAAGCCCACGAGATCGTCCGGGTCGCCAGCATGCGGGCGCTCGCGGAGAGCAGGCCGCTTGCTGACCTTCTTGCCGAAAATCCCCCGGTTGCAGCACTTGCCACACGCGAGGAGCTCGAAGCCCTCCTGCTTCCCGAACGCTACATCGGAACGGCGCCGGAGCAGGTCGACCGCGTCATTGCACAGCTTGCGCCGCTTGCCGGATAACGAACTCTCTTTTTTTTTAATCTGGCGTTCTGCTGGCAAACCGGCGAGAAAAGGGTGGATCGATGGGAGTTGATATTGGGATTCCTATTGTCGAAGGAGGACGGAGGGGCGGCAGCGCCGGAGCTTCTGCGCCGCCGCCTGAGAGGCTGGTGGAAGAGAGGCGAAACCTGCAGTGTCACACGCACCGGCGGCAGGCTGTACGGTACCCGCATACGACAGCGCCGCTGTGGCGTGTTCTGGTGTGCTGCTGTGCAGGAGATGTGCCTGGTGATGCATTTTTCAACTCCCTGATCACCTCTTATCTCTAATAGTATATATAGTTTACCCTTATTGATTAACTATGTGGCTAACCACTATTGGTTATTGACAGCGATAACCAGTTTAGAAAGGATGCGGCCGGCTCCTGGAAAAGTGCGGTGTAAAAGGGGGAGTTGGCGAGGGCGGCGTTGGTGAACGTGACAGATGCCTGCAACAGTGTGGACGTCGTCCTCACGGCCGGGTACTGAAGTGACTGAAAGCGCTGCCGGTGGATCCGGAGGCACGTTTTTCCGCACCCGACGGAAATGGTGTGTGCCTGCCGGGGATGGCGCTGTCATGGCTGGCATGTCGCTGATGGCCAGAGGGTTGCATCCGGGAGGGTGAACGCTGTTGGCAAATGCAACTCCCCACTTTCCATATACATCATTCAAATATATAAATATACTGTATACTGGTTAACAATAGAGATTTCTGCGACGTTAATCAATACTGCCTTGCATAGGCGTTTTCAGCGGCCTGCATAGAGCCTGACGGTCAGATCGAGCATGGCACCGTGCCAGGTCAGGTGGTAGACGCCGGGTTTTCGGATAATAATCTGTTTGGTCCGCTCGCTGCTGTATATGCGGTTGTATCCCTCCTCGATCACCGCCGTGCCGGTACCGTCGTCGCGCACGGTGCAGATGAGAAATGCGTAGTGGGGATTCTCTGTCTTCGGGACGACCGCATATTCGATGACGAACGGCTCGCGCTCGACGGTCGCCCGCATCCCGATGGACTGGTAGTTCATCCCGTACGACCCCTCGAAGATCAGGGCCAGCTCCGGGTTTGCGGCGGGGCTGCCGGATCCCACCGAGACATACGGCTGCCTGATGCTGTCCGCATCGATCGTGCCGGGCGGGAAGGCCTCGACGATGGTGACACTGCTTCCCGTGACGCCGGTGTCGGACGCTGTCCCGTCCGGCAGCGGCACGCTGCAGCCGGCAGCTGCCGCCGCAGCACACAGCAGGAGCACGAGGAGGCCGCGGGCGCGAAAAGACGATGGCATGCGTGCCCCTCCCCTCACCCGAAGAGCCCGTGCAGCGGTGCCGGGGCAGGGAGCGAAACATGCGACTGCACGAACCGCCATGCATGGCCCGTGCCCTCCAGCACCGCGGTGAGCCGCACCGCCACCCGTTCGCGCCGGCTGCCCGCCGCCGTTTCGATCTCCGCACGGGCGGCGATCCATGCAACGGTCCCCACGGCATGGATCTGCAGGCCGGATACCGCCACGGCGATCGCGCCGCTTTCGCGAAACGTTTGCTCGAGCCGGCCGCGGAACTCCTCCCGCGACGCGATCACCGCATCGCTCCCTGCGCCGTAGCCGGCAAACCCGTCCCCGATCAGTGCCATGACGCCCGCGACATCCTGTTTCGCGTACGCGTCGATCAGTGCCCGGACCACCGCTTCGATCTGGTCCCGGGTCTGGATGCTGACCGTCATTGCTCTCTCACCACAGCGTTCATCGGCGGGCGTAATGAGGGTATCGCCATGCCGGAAAAAGGCCGGCGCGAAAAAGTCCTTCTCCCTGCAGCAGCAAACATTCCTGAATGGAATCGATCCGGCCCGGCACGGCAGGGGAGTGCACGCTTACCGGCTGGGTGGAACTGGACGGGGAGCTGCTTTTTCCCGGTGCGGTCTTCGCCCTTCTCGGCAGGGATCCGTCTGCCGTCACCCGCTTCGGCGGGGAGTTCCTGATCCGGTGGAACGGCTGCACCGCCCGCGACCATTTCGGCATCATCCCCGGGCCGTGCCCGCCGGGGGCCGTGCTCTGCGACGGGAAGGCTGCAGGCGAGGTCGTGCCCGATCCACCGGCATGCGACCTGGCTGCCGCGATAGAAGAGGCCGTCCGGCTCCGCAGCGGCGAAGGGATCGTCGCGCTTTCCGGGGGCGTTGATTCCGCCCTCGTCGCTGCCCTCGCCGGGCTGCCCTGCCTGGCGGTCGGCGTTCCCGGGGCGCACGACACGGAGCGTGCCGCACGGGTCGCGGCCGAACTCGGGCTGCCGCTGGACATCCTTGCAATCACGCCGCGGATGGTCGAAGAAGCGCTCCACGCGGTGGTCCCGGCCATACCGGATACCAATCCGGTCAATGTCTCCATCGCCGCCACCCTCTACTGGGTCGCCGCCCGGGCCGCCGATCTCGGGCATACGCGGATCCTCACCGGGCAGGGGGCGGACGAACTCTTCGGCGGGTATGCCCGGTACCTCGAAAGCGCCGATCTCGCCGCCGATCTCGACCGGGATTTCGCCGGCCTTGCCCTGCAGGCGGCCCGCGACCAGGCGGTGGCGAAGCTGCACAGGACGTACTTTTCGATGCCCTACCTCGACATCCGCGTCGTGCGCGCTGCCCGGGCACTGCCTGCCGGCGAAAAGGTGCGGGGGGGCATGCGCAAAGTCCCGCTTCGCCGCGCAGCCGAAGGCGTATTGCCGCGTGAATATGCCTGGTACGACAAGAAGGCGATGCAGTACGGCAGCGGCGTCTGGAAGGTGATCCGCACCCTTGCACGTGAAAATGGTTATAAAAAATCGGTACAAGGGTACATAAACCAGATAGTGGGCGAGCATCATGGTAACCCAGACCGAAATTGACGATATCGCAAAACTCGCGGATATTTCCATCCATAAAGAAGAACTTGACACCTTTACGTCACAGTTCAATGCCATTCTCGACTATTTTGACCTGCTCGACGCCGTCGATGCGGGGCCGGGCGGGGAGACGGCGGAATATAACGTCTTTCGCGAGGACGAGGTCGAACCCTCGCTTCCGCAGGAGGACGTCCTTGCCCTTCCGGGCAATTGCGAAGACGGATTTGTCAGGGCGCCGAGGGTGATGTAGTGGCCGGCACCCTCACGTTCGACGCGCCCGACCGGTGGAATGCCTTCCTGTACCGGGAGGAGACGGCCTCTTTCGGCGACGGCGTCCTTGCCGGCGTGCCGGTCGCGATAAAGGACAACATATCGACGAAGGGGATGCCCACCACCTGCGGGTCGCTGATCCTCGAAGGCTACGTGCCCCCCTACGACGCGCACGTCGTCACCCTGCTGAAAAAAGCGGGCGCCGCGCTTGCCGGCAAGACAAACATGGACGAGTTCGGCATGGGAACGACCACGGAGAACAGCGCGTTCGGCCCCACCACCAACCCCGTCGATACCGCCCGGGTTCCCGGCGGCTCGTCGGGCGGCAGCGCTGCGGCGGTGGCGGCAGGGCTCGTGCCGATGGCGCTCGGTTCCGATACGGGCGGCTCCATCCGCTGCCCGGCGTCATTCTGCGGCATCGTGGGCTTAAAACCGACCTACGGGCGCGTTTCACGGTACGGCCTTGTCGCCTATTCCAACTCGCTCGAGCAGATCGGCCCCCTCGCTACAACCGTTGCCGATGCCTCGCTCCTCATGTCCGTGATCGCCGGCTACGACCGCAGGGACTCGACCTCGGTCGATCGCCCGTATGCCCATGCGCCGTCCGCAGACATCCGGGGGCTGCGCATCGGGGTCCCGGAGGAGTTTTTCGGGGCCGGCGTGGACGCGGGCGTTGCGGAGCGGGTCCGGGACGCCATCGCCGTGCTCGAAGACCTCGGTGCAGAGGCGGTGCCCTGCAGCATGCCCTCGATGGCGTCGGCGCTTGCGGCGTACTACGTCACCTGCACGAGCGAAGCGTCGTCGAATCTCGCGCGGTTCGACGGCGTCCGCTACGGCCCCGCCGTGGACACGCGGCAGCAGTGGCACGCGGCATTCCGCGAGTTCCGCGGGGACCGGTTCGGCAAGGAGGTGCAGCGCAGGATCATGCTCGGGACGTTTGCGCTTTCCGCAGGCTACTACGGGAAGTACTACGCAAAGGCGCAGGTCGCCCGCGCACAGGTCAGGGCGGATTTCGCCCGGATCTTTGTCGACGCCGATGTCATCTGCGGTCCGACGATGCCGACCGCCGCATGGCGGCTCGGCGAGAAATCCGATCCGCTGGCCATGTACCTCTCCGATATCCTGACGGTGCCCGCAAACCTCGCCGGGGTGCCGGCAATCTCGGTGCCCTGCGGGCGCGTGAACGGCCTGCCGGTGGGACTGCAGATCATCGGCCGCCATTTCGAGGACGAGCGTGTCGTGGATACGGCGTATGCCTACGAACAGGAGGCATGCCGGTGAGCGATATCATCATCGGGCTGGAGATCCACTGCCAGCTCTCGACGAAAACGAAACTCTTCTGCGGATGCTCGACCGATTACCGGGACGACGCGCCAAATACCCACGTATGCCCCGTCTGCATGGGGCTTCCCGGCGCCATGCCCCGCCTCAACCGGCAGGCGGTGGACGACGCGCTGAAAGTGGCCAAGGCCCTGCACCTGTCCGTGCTTCCCGAGTCGGAATTCTCCCGGAAGAACTACTTCTACCCCGATCTCCCGAAAGGGTACCAGATCACGATGTACGACCGCCCGCTCGCCGAAGGAGGCTGGCTCGAGGTCGAGGCCGACGACGGCACCCCCAAACGGATCCGGATTACGCGCATCCACCTCGAGGAGGA
>JAAEEQ010000111.1 GCA_013415665.1 Methanomicrobiales archaeon | reverse complement strand
GCCTGCCGCCGGTTTCGAGGGGCTCCGGCAGATCTCGTACGAGGATATCGGCGGGCTGAAAGACGAGCTCCAGCGCGTACGCGAGACGATCGAGCTGCCCATGCGCCACCCCGAACTCTTCCAGAAACTCGGCATCGATCCCCCGAAAGGGGTTTTGCTGTACGGGCCCCCCGGCACCGGCAAGACCCTGATCGCAAAGGCGGTGGCAAACGAGAGCGGTGCGCATTTCATCTCCATCGCAGGGCCCGAGGTCATCTCAAAGTACTACGGCGAGAGCGAACAGCGGCTGCGCGAGATCTTCGAGGAGGCACAGGAAAATGCCCCCTCCATCATCTTCATCGACGAACTTGACTCGATCGCCCCCCGCCGCGAGGACGTGACGGGCGAGGTGGAGCGCCGCGTCGTCGCCCAGCTGCTGACAATGATGGACGGCCTCGAAGAGCGCGGTCAGGTGGTGGTGATCGGGGCGACGAACCGCCTCGACGCCATCGATCCCGCACTGCGGCGCCCCGGGCGGTTCGACCGCGAGATCGAGATCGGCGTGCCGACCGAGATCGACCGGCGGGAGGTCCTGCGGATCCATACCCGCGGCATGCCCATCGAGGGCGATGCGCAGGTGAGCATCCGCCGGAGGGACCGCGACGCCGTCGAACAGACCCTCAAAGAGCAGAGCCATGCGCTCGGCGATCTCGAGGTGAAAATCCGGGGCACCGAGCGCAAATACGAGCTTGCCGCGAGCGAGATCGAACAGAAAGAGATCCGGCACATGCTCGCCGGCGACAAAAACCGGCGCGAGGTGCTCGAGCGCGAGGTCGAGGACACACGCCGCGATCTTGCCGCACTCGAAGAAGAGATTGCACGCGCCGAGGAGGAGATCAACCGGAACCGGGAGAAGTTCCTCGACGAGTTTGCCGGCAAGACCACCGGGTTTGTCGGCGCCGATCTGGCGGCGCTCGCACGGGAAGGCGCGATGCGTGCCCTCCGGCGCTATCTTCCGCAGATCGATCTCGACACGGACCAGATCCCCGACGAGATTATCGAAACGATGGAGGTGCTCATCGACGACTTCCGCGATGCCATCCGCGAGGTGAACCCGAGCGCCATGCGCGAGGTCTTCCTCGAGGTCTCCCACACGACCTGGGAGGACGTGGGCGGCCTGTCCCGTGAAAAGGAGGAGGTCCGCGAGGCGGTCGAATACCCGCTGACCCGTGCCGGCCGGTTCGAAGAGCTCGGCATCGAGCCGCCCCGGGGCGTCCTGCTCTACGGCCCGCCGGGCACCGGCAAGACCCTGATAGCAAAGGCAGTCGCCAATGAAAGCGGCGCGAACTTCATCCCGGTGCGGGGGCCCCAGCTGCTCTCCAAATGGGTGGGTGAGAGCGAACGGGCTGTCCGCGAGATTTTCCGCAAGGCACGGCAGGTAGCGCCGGCGATCGTCTTTTTCGACGAACTCGATGCACTCGCCCCCTCGCGGGGGGGCTCCGGGGATGCCCACGTCATCGAGAGCGTGGTCAACCAGATCCTGACCGAGATGGACGGCATTGTCGAGATGCGGGGGGTCGTGGTGATGGGGGCATCCAACCGGCCCGACATCATCGACCCCGCGCTGCTGCGGGCGGGCCGCTTTGACCGCCTCGTCTATATCCGCGAACCCGATCTCGCCGCACGGCGGCATATCCTCGATATCCACACCCGCCTTATCCCCGTTGCCGGGTCGGCGATGGAAGAGCTTTTGGACCTGGCCGACACCTTCGATGAAAACCGGCTGGAAGACCTGGTCCTCGGCCTCGGCAGCGACCGCACGCTTTCGCTTTCCGAGCTGTCCGCCGGGCAGGCCCCTTCGGAGCACGGCGAACCGGCGCCGCGGCCGGTCCGCAGGAGGATTATTGCCGACCTGTTCAGGGCGCAGCGGCTGCAGCTTCTCGATCCGGCCAGGGATGCCCTCCTCGACGGCCTGAGCGCGAAAACCGAGGGGTACGTAGGATCCGATCTCGCCCTGCTCGCCCGCGAAGCCGCGATGTTTGCGATGCGTGAGGGGAAAACGGCGGTTGATGCCGGGCATTTCGATGCCGCGCTCGCCAAGGTCCGCCCCATGATGAACGAACGCCTGCGGGAGCAGTACTCACGGATCGAGCAGCACTTCAAGGGAGGCCTGCCGGCGCAGGTGCAGCCCCCCGAATACCAGTAATTCCCCTTTTTTTCGCACGCGCCGATGGAATGGTATATGCTTCGATGAACATAACCATACATCCGCGGACAACAGTACACGAGGAGCTTTCCATGTCAAACTGCACGACATTTCTGGACGTCAACCGCAGATTCGGGGATAAAACCGCACTTCTGCAGCCGTCGACGGGAACCGCGTACTCCTACCGCGAGCTGTACGCCACCGTCAACCGCATCGCCAACGGCCTTATCGCGACCGGCATCGGGCAGGGCGACCGGGTCTGCATCTACCTCGACAGCACGCCCGAATTCGTGATCTGCTACCTCGCCATCTGGCGCATCGGGGCGGTCGCCGTGCCCGTCAATATCGCCCTGACCGAAGAGGAGGTGCGCTACATGGTCGCGAACGCCGGGGCCGTCGCCGTCATCACCGATGCCCGGGGCGCACCCGTCACCGGCCGCATCAGGGAGGGCACGCCGTCGCTTGCCCACATCGTCTGCACCGGAGCCGGCGGTGCACCGGGCTGGATCTCCTGGGACGACCTGCTCGCGTACCCGCCGGAGCTGCGGGCCGTCCACTGCCCTGCCGACACCCTCTGCCAGCTCCAGTACACGTCGGGGACCACCGGCGCCCCGAAAGGGGCGATGCTCACGCACGGCAACTGGATGGCCGCACTCGATGCCGAACGCGAGGTCCTCGGCCTTTCCCCGGACGACGTCTACCTCGGGATCTACCCGATGGCGCATGTCGGCGTGTCGTGGGGCATGGCCCCCTTAAAAGCGGGCGCCACCTGGATCATCCTCGAACGGTTCGATCTCGCCACCTACTGCCGGTATGCGGAAGCGTACCGGGCAACGATCGTCGCGTCGATGCCGCCGGTCATCCACAGTTTAACGTCGCTGCCGCCGGGGGCGGAGACGGCATTCTCGCATGCACGCCTCTTCATCAGCGGGGGCGGGCCGCTGCACCCGAGCATCTGGAAAAGCTTCTTCGAACGGTTCGGGATTGCCATCGTCAACGCCTACGGCCTCTCCGAGACCATCGTGGTCGGCACCGGCACCGCCATCCGCGCGGAGGACTACGCGGCCGCCGAGGAGTTCCGGAGCGTCGGGCATCCCGTGGGGTATTCGGAGGTGAAGATCGTGGAGGTGAACGATCCGAAAGCGGAATGCGCGACCTGCGAGACAGGGGAGATCGCGCTTCGCGGCCCGTCGGTGGCGCAGGGGTACTGGCGGATGCCCGACGAGACGGCGGAGGTCTTTTTTGCCGACGGGTGGTTCCTGACCGGGGATATCGGGTACCTCGATGACGACGGCATGCTCGCGATCACCGACCGGAAAAAGGACATGATCGTCATGTCGGGGTGGAAGATCTACCCGACCGAAGTCGAGAAAGTGCTCATCGAGCATCCGCTGGTGCAGGACGTCGCCGTCTTCGGCATTCCCGACGAGCACCGCGGGGAGATTCCCGTTGCCGCGGTCGTGCCCACCGGCGGTGCGGACGTGACGCACGACGACATCACGGCATTCGCCCGTGAACGGCTTGCCGGGTACAAGATCCCCAGAAAAACCATCATCGTGGCAGCCCTTCCCCGTGTCGGGGGGTGGAAGCTCCTGCGCCGGGACCTTCGCGAGCGGTTCGGCAGAGCGGGGCCGTGACCGCGGAAAACAATGCCGGGCATACATTTTTTTACAATCTCGCCAATTTTTTTCCCACATGCCAGCAACGATGAACGAGTCTGAAGAGCACATGGTGGAGAAGCGGTCGACCGGGATCAGCGGGCTTGACTTCCAGCTCGGGGGCGGGTATCCCGAAGGCTCCTCGATCGTCATCTACGGCAGCGCCCTTGCAGGGCTCGACCGGATGGCCATGCAGTTCTGGAAGGCCGAGGATAACCCGGGCACCTACATCATGCTGGATTCGGCACCGGCAGAGGGCATGGTCACGCCCGAAAATGCCGATGCCGCCACCATTCTCGGGCTGATGGACGGATCCGACCGCGTGGTCGTCGATTCGCTCTCCACGGTCATCCTCGAACACGGCATCGATACGGCGATCCGCCTGATACGCGATGCGACGCTGGCCGTAAAAAGCCGCGGCGGCAATATCATGTTCATCCTGTACGCCGGGCTCCATGCGCCGATCGAGGAGATCCGGATCATGCGTGCGGCGGATGTCTTCATGACCCTCACCGAGACGATTCACGGCAACGAAGTGGAGCGCCGCCTCGCCATCAATAAAATCCTCTCGATGGACGTGCCCCTGCGGGTATTTCCCTACAATATCATGAAGGGCGGGCTGGAATTCTCGACAACGGCACGGGTCGTGTAACGGAAAGACCGGCAGGGCAGCATGCCGATCCTTCTGGAACAACGAACGGCCTGCCCGATGCCCGGGACGCCGATCCCCCGAAAGCCGGGGGCCTGCCGCTTGTTCTGAACGGTGAAGATGCCCCTGCCGATATCCCGGCCTGATGGCAGGGCTTTCCTCTGCGGCGCTTCTTTCAGGGGCGCGACCCTGCCCGCGGTCATTGCCGGCAACCGGGGCACCTCTCCGGTATCTTCCCGTTTCCGCACCGCCGGTGATGTCCACTGCGAAGGCCCCGGTATCGACACTGCGGTACCCGGGAGGCTGATCATCATCGATGCCGTCCCGATTCCCTGAAGTACGCTTTCCCCGGCAACCGCCCCGGGACTACCGGGATTTCGATGCAGGAGACCGGAAGGGGCACCTGCAGGCCCGCCGGGTGTCGCCGCCGGACAGACGCCCTCTTCCGAAATGCAGCTCATCGGCCGGCTCGCGGCCGCCCGGCTGGACGGGAACCCCGGG
>JAAEEQ010000110.1 GCA_013415665.1 Methanomicrobiales archaeon | reverse complement strand
GAAGGCCTTATCGGCGAAATCCTGAATGCCCAACGCATCTATACCGCCGGAGCGGGACGGACCGGGCTGGTCGCACGGGCCTTTGCCATCCGGCTGATGCACATCGGCCTCGATCCCTACGTCGTCGGCGAGACCATCGTGCCTGCCATGGGGCCGGGCGATCTGCTGGTCGCCTTCTCGGGATCGGGGGAGACGACGACGGTCCTTGATTACTGCATCGCCGCGAAGGATGCGGGCGGCAGGGTCTGCCTGGTCACCGGCAGGGCGGCAAGTTCGATAGCAGCCTATGCCGACTGCGTCGTCTCGCTCGGCACCGGCCCCGCCCCGGGGGCGGAGGTTTCCGGGACGTTTGAGATACGGCAGATAACGGGCGAGTACCGCTCCCGGACGGCGCCGTTCGCCGTGCTCGGGACGCTTTTCGAGACGGCGGCGATGGTCTTTGCCGATGCCGTCATCTCGGAGATCATGGCCCGGCGGCAGAGCAGCGTCGATGACCTGCAGAAACGGCGGGCGAATATCGAATAAAAAAGGCAGGCCTCCGGCCATCCTGCCCGAAACCGGGGGTGATGGGGGTGCCCGGACCCGCATCAGCCCTGTTCCATCAGCGTCCGGGAAACGATATATTCTCCTTTTGCTTCGCGGGTCGTGCCGACGATCAGCCAGACCTCGGCACCGTGCTGTTCGAGCACGCCGCGTGCCTCGATGGTTTCCCCGGCGAGCGCCTGCCCGCTGTAGGTGTGCGTAAAGGAGAGCACCTTTGCGACCCGCTCATGCGAAACATCGTACACCGCAGGGCTGTCGAAGGCGAGCGAAGCATCGGTGACGGTCGCCTCGATCGTGGCACGCCCGAGCACCGTGCCCCTGCCGGCACTCACGGCGGCGAGGTTGTCGTAGGATCTGGTGTAGAGGAGGTCGAAGTACGTGCCGTCGATCTCGCCCCGGTTCCATTTGCGCCGTTCGTGCAGCACGAACGTCTCGTAGGGGATCTCCGGCACCCGCTTTGCATATACCTTCCGCCACATCTCCTCCGACAGCCCGAGCACATCGCCCGTTTCGATTGCCCGCCGGAGGTTTTCCTGTGCAGCAAACCACCAGTCCCCGTACACGACCATGTCGATATCGGAACCCTCGTTTCCGAGCCCGCAGAGGAGCGATCCCGTGCAGCCCGCATGGCCGTCGGGAACCCCGAAGACGTCAAGCAGCCGCTGGACCCGGGGATCGCCGGCGGCGATACTTATGATCTCCTCTTCGGGCTTGTACACGCGGCGGATGTCGGCATGGGGGACCCGCTGGATCAGGCCCTCGTACTGCGGTTTGTGCTCCGCGATCCACGCATAGGCTTCCTCGAAATCGTATTTCGTAAAGCGCCTGCCGTCCGGGGCGACACGCTCCCCGGCGGGGTCCGGCACGTACCGGAGCACGCACCCGACGGCGGAACCGTTGTCGTATGCCGAAACGGCATAGAGGCAGCCGCCGGTATCCTCGATAAAATCGCGCAGCCGTATCGGTTTCATAGTATCTAGTCCATCGAGGCTATATAGCGGGCGACGGCGTCGGCTTCGGCACCGGGCCGCAGGATGGTGCGGTCCACGAGATCCACGACCGTGGAGGGCGTTCCGGGAAGCGTGCCCCCGTCGACCAGCAGGTCGTACACGACCGTGACCTCGTCCGGCCTGACCGGCTCTCGTTTTCCTGCGATAGTCGCGCTGGTCGCAGTGATGGGCGCATCAAGTTCGGCGATAATGGCAATGGCGATCTCGCAGTCCGGCATCCGGATGCCGATCCGGCCCGTGCCGCCGGTCAGCACCGCGGGAATGCAGGAGGTCGCGGGCAGGACCACGGTGACCGGCCCGGGGAGAAACCGGCGAATGAACGCCTCTGCGGCATCATCCACCATTGCGATCGCCCAGAGCATGTCCTCGTCCGAGACCGCAACGGACATCGGCTTGCCGAGAGGGCGGCGCTTGACCTCGTAGACGCGGTGCACAGCATCCTCGGAAAAGGCATCGGCACCCAGCCCGTACACCGTTTCCGTCGGGTAGACGATGATCCCGTCCCGCTGCAGGACCGCGACCGCCCGTTCGACGATATCCATTAAAATTCCCTCCCGCGGACACGTTCGATGTCAAAGACTGCCTTGGAACTGACGTGCATGACCGCGAACACCCCGGCCTGGATCGGGTCGGTGACGACGAGATCGGCATGGGCGGGCACGCTTCCCGCCATCTTCAGCGCGATGACGGGGATGCCCGCCGAGCGGACGCGGTCGACCGCCTCGCTCACCTTGCCGCCCATCAGCGATCCCGCAAGGACGAGGATGGACGCACGGGGCAGGCGGGCGACGGCGTCGACGGCAACCGAAAGGTCCGCCTCGCCGACGAGAGGGATCGTGTCCACCGAGATCCGCTCGCCGCGGATATTGTGGCGGTCCGCCTCGTTGACCGCACCCATCGCCACCTGCGCCACCTGCGCACCGCCGCCGATAATGATGACCCGCTGGCCGAAGATGCGGGAGAACGGCTGGTACATGGTGACATCGTGGATGGACGGCAGCAGCACGAGGTCGGCAACCAGCTTCCCGGGATCGCCGGGCCCCTCGAACTCAAAATACGCGTACGCCATCCCCCGCTGCGGCCCGTTTGCGATGATGGATTGCTGGATCATCAGCACGTTTGCGTTGTGGCTGACGAGCACGTTGGCGATGTCCCGCAGTACGCCAAGTCTGTTTTCGCTGATGATGCTGATGGCGTAAATCCCGGAATCCGTCATGCGCTTCCTGCCTGCCCGCTGCCGTCTGCGGCGGGCCACGGCACGCACCCGTGCCGTTTTTAGTACTGTAGTTGCCGGTATCAGATAGAGGTTTGGATATCGGGCGGGGAAGCACGGCGGGCGTTCCTGCGGAGGCGGTACTTGTACACCTCGTGTGCGGTGAAGAGCAGCACCGGAAACGGGAGCAGGAGCAGGAGGAATACCGGAGGCACCGCGGCGGTATTGAACAACGCCTGCACCGGGGCCAGCGAGAGCAGCGCCCAGATCCATGCAATCTCGATGACGAATGCCGCAATCAAGAGCCTGTTGGTAAAAAGGCCGCGGGTAAAGGCGGAAAACTCCCACGAACGGAGTGTCCAGACGTTCGCCAGCTGGCAGGCGACGGCACCGAGGAGCGTCATGGTCATCGCCTGCCGGTGCAGTTCGCTTCCGGCAATGGAAAGGTCGCCGTACTGCCAGCCCGAGAGGTATAAAAATCCCAGAAATGCCGCCATCGCCGCGGCGGCCTCGATGATGCCGAGGAAGAAATAGCCCCGCTTGAAGACTTCGCGGTCAAGGATGCGCTCGTCCTTGCCGACGGGCGGGCGCTGCATCACGTCCTCCTCCGGGCGCTCCGAGCCGAGGGCAAGCCCCGGCAGCATGTCGGAGCCGAGATCGATGGAGAGGATCTGGATGACCGAGAGGGGGAGCGGGATCCGCAGGAAGAACTGGAGGATATAGGGGACGATCTCGGGCACGTTCGACGAGAGGATGTAGGTGACGAACTTCTTGATGTTGAAATAGACCGTCCGCCCCTCCTCGATCGCCGCCACGATCGATGCGAAGTTGTCGTCCAGCAGGATCATGTCCGCCGCCTCCTTGGCAACCTCGGTACCTTTCAGCCCCATGGCAATGCCGATGTCCGCTTTTTTCAGCGCTGGGGCGTCGTTGACGCCGTCGCCGGTCATCGCGACCACCTCCCCGTTCTGCTGGAGCAGGGTGGCGATCCTGAGTTTCTGGTCGGAGCGCATCCGTGCGAAGAGGACGTCGTGGTCCCGCAGGAGCAGCCGCAGCTCCTCGTCGCTGCACCGGCGGAGGCGGTCGCCGGTGATGACCGTATCGACGGAAAGCCCGATCTGCCGTGCTATCGCCTCCGCTGTCAGGGGATTGTCGCCGGTCAGCACCATGACACGGATCCCCGCACGGGAGCACCGGAGAATGGCATCCGGCACTTCGGCACGGGGCAGATCCATCAGGGCGACCAGGCCCAGCAGGGTAAGATCCGACTCCCCGTCCCCTTCCCGGTAGGCAACCGCAAGCACGCGGTACGCCTCCCGTTCAAGCGCCTCGGCCTTTGCGGTGATGCGGGTGCGCCCTTCGTCGTCCAGTGGGACAGCGTCCCCGTTCCCGTCGACATATGCCCGGCAGAGGGGCAGCATCACCTCGACCGCCCCCTTGGAAAAGAGCTCCTCCCGGCCGTCGCACTCGGCAAGCGTCGACATCATCTTGCGCTCGCTCGTAAAGGGGTACTCCCGGATCTTGGGCGATTCACCGGCCAGAAGACCGCCCTTGCGGGCGGCGACCACGAGGGCAAGTTCGGTGGGGTCGCCGTACACGGCAGTCTCCGTCATGCTCGCACGGCAGTTGATGAGGCCCGCCCGGAGGAAAAAGGAGAGGCGATCCTCGTACCCGGTGGCGCCCTCTGAGGCCACAAACCCGCCGTCCTGGAAATACCCCTCTCCCGTGACCGTGATGTCGTCGCCGCCGGCGAGATAGATTTTCCGGACCGTCATCTCGTTCCTCGTGATGGTGCCGGTCTTGTCCGTGCAGATGACCGTCGCGCTCCCCAGCGTCTGGACGGAGTCGAGGTTTTTGATCAGGGCGTTCCTCCGGGCCATGTGCTGGCTTGCAAGCGAGAGCGACAGCGTGATGGTGGGCAGCATGCCTTCCGGGACATTCGCGACGATCAGCGAGAGGGCAAAGATGGCGGAGATGAAAAATCCCCGCCCGGATAGGTAGCCGAGCACGAAAAAGACGGCCCCGACGAGGAGGGCGGCGAGGGTCAGGATGCGGGTAATCCTGACAATCTCCTGCTGCATAGGGGTCGGGGGCTTGACCACCTCTTTTGCCTGGATCGCGATCTTCCCGAATTCCGTTTCCTTTCCGGTCGCGTACACCGCACCGATGCCGTTGCCGGAGACCACGGTCGTGCCCGCGAACACGACGTTTTTCATCTCGGTGATGCCGTCGGTGGGGCCGGGGCCGGGACGCCGCTCGACCGGACGGGATTCGCCGGTGAGGGTGGCATTGTTGAGGTAGAGGGCATTCGCCTC
>JAAEEQ010000109.1 GCA_013415665.1 Methanomicrobiales archaeon | reverse complement strand
TGCCGCTTTCATGCTGGTCCCCGTGGAGAGTGAATATGTTAGAGATTAAAAAATTAGTCGAGCTTGACTGCCCCGGGCAGACAGGCGGTGTAGATATCCATAGCTTCCCTGACGGTGTGGTTGTCGTGGACGATTGCACGGATTGCCCGGATCATGCCGACCGGATTGTCATCCTGGAAAATATTCCGCCCGAAATCGACGCCCACCGCACCCGCCTGCACGGAGTCGTAGGCCATCTGGAGAGCATCGGGGGGGCTCGAATACTTCCCCCCGGCAACGACGACCGCCGTCGGGGCAACGGCGTCGACCAGCCGGGAGAATTCCTCGCAGTAGTACGTCTTGATGATCCGGGCCCCGGCGTCCTGGCACATGCGGGATGCAAGTGATAAATAACGCAAATCCCGGGCCATGTTTTTGCCCACCGCGGTGACCGCCAGCACGGGAATGCCGTATTCTTCGGCCTGGTTGATCATGTCGGTGAGGTTGAGAATCGTCTGCTGCTGGTTGGCGGAGCCGACATAGACGCTGACCGCGACACCGGCCACATCCATCCGGATGGCTTCCCTGATGGTGACCGTGAGCTTTTCATCGCTCAATTCGTCGAACAGAACGCTGTTTCCGCCGGAGACCCGCAGCATGATGGGCTTTGACCCGAGATCTTCGGGGGCGATATTGCTCCGCACCGCGCCGCGGGTCGTCATCAGGCAGTCGCAGTAGGGAAGGAGGGTTTTAATCGTATTGCTCATGTTGCGCAGGCCCGTTGTCGGCCCCTGGAAATAGGGATGGTCGACTGCAAGCATCACGACCCGGTTATCTTTCGGGTTGATGATCCGGTTCATCCGGCTTTGCATGCCGACGTCAAGATATGCGTTTGTCACGGGGACACCTCACGGAGATTAATTATCATCAATTTGAAAAAAATGTTGGGATTATTGTTTCTCCGGCCTGACGATGAGGTATCCCTTCGCTATCAGCCAGCGGTGAAATGCATGGGTGGAATGCAGGCAATCGGATGCGCATATCGCCCGGATTTCTTCGTATTCAGGGGATTTTTCCACGTGTTTATCCAGGAGCACCTGGATCGGGCACTGCACATCATGGCAGTATTCCCGGCGCTGGTACTCGATATAGCCGTCTATCGACTGCATGACTGATTTTTGGCATAAGCAATGAAAAAGGATTGTAGTAATAGCCATCGTCAGTGATGCTTATGCCCATCACTATGGCGGACACCCGGGGGCGATCAGCTCAGCCGACGCTGCATCAGCCACACCCTTTCACCCGTTATAATGATGCTTGTCAAAGGTCTGGCGGAGGAATTCCTGCTTGCGATGCCGGCTCCCCTTCACCGGTGGTTTCAGATACCCCGTCTCCGGGGTCTGGAGTGCCGGGCAGAAGGGGCAGAGGGCGGAATCGACATCGTTTGCCTTCTTCCTGACAGGGCAGTAATAGATCCCGTCGATGAACGCGACCCGGTCTCCGCCGGGAAACGGCATGCCGACCGGGTGACCGGGGAGTTCCTGCACGAACATGCAGAACCCGGAGAGAAGGATTTTCAGGAATCTCAACCGGATCTTTTCCGCATCCTCCAAAGAACACTGGACTGCCACCATCTTCCAGTACGCACTCGCATTCTTCGCCAGAGGTTCACGCATGCGGGTGAAATTCCCCTGCTGGTTCATGAGCCGGAGCGCCTGGTACGTCCCGTACAGGTGCGCTGTGATCGTCTCTTCAAGTTCTTTCCGCAGTTCAGGGTTGATGTCCTTGATTGCACCGGCGAAATTCCAGCGCATCCGCTCGAGATCGCCCGGGGAGTACGAGAGAACGATCTCCGCAATCTCCTGCCCGAGCTCGCCACGCATTTTCAGTGATCCGAGTCGTGAGCATGTTCCTGCAATGTCATCATGATTCATGGTGAGAGCTCCGCAGAACATCGCCCCCGATGACCTTTCAGATGGCAGGGGAGTCCGGAAAGAAGCCGATGGCAGCAATGTTCTGCAGTCATTCCTGACAGCTCTGTGTGTCGGCTCATATAATCATACCATCCTTCCCCGGAAATGCAACGCTCGAAAAATTACGATTTCCCACCCTTTTTCTCCTCAGTCGCTTCGGCCTCTGGCCTGAGCATGTGAACTCAATGCATAAAAAACAAAATATATATTCTTGACACTGCTCAGGTCTTCCATGGAGGATGACCACGATACTCCCTCCCGCATCCTGCGTGCCCTCCGGTTCCGCCCAAAAGGCCTGACTATCACCGAACTGGCAAAACAGATCAAAGCCACCCGGAACTCAGTCTCGAAACACCTCGAAATCCTGCAGATCGCCGGGAAAGTGAACGTCCGTGCTGTTGGGAACGCGAAACTCTACTCGCTCGCCCAGCGCGTGCCGATGTCGGCATTCCTTTGCTTTACGAAAAACCTCATTATTGTGCTGGACAGAGAACAGCGGATCGTCCAGATCAATGACCAGTGCCTGAGACTGCTTGACCGGTCGAAGGACGACCTCATTGGCCTTTCGCTCGAGGAGGCGGAGCTCCCCGTCGTCTCAACGCCGGAGGCCCTCGCCGTCATCAAGGGGCTGGAGAAAGAGCAGGTCGTCACCGATCTCCGGTACCAGGGCGGCGGGAAGGACCTCTTCTTCCAGATGCAGGTCATCCCGACCACGTTCGAGGACGGCGAGAAGGGCTGCACGCTTGTGCTCGAGGATATTACCGAGCGGAAGCAGTATATCTGGAACATGGAGTTCCTCGCCCGGACGGCGATGGAACTCGTTGATCTGCCGGTCGATGCCGATATCTACCGGTATATCGCCGATAGAATCCTCGAAATTGAACCCGAAGGACAGGTTTTTGTACAGTCCTACGATGAATTCAGCCGCCAATTCTTCATGCGGGCGATTGCGGATGAGAACTTCCGTGAAGGATTGAAACCTCTTCTGGGGCGGGAGGTCATTGGAATGTCATTCCGCGTGAACGATCTCTTCAGCGCCCCATTCCATCAGACGATGGCATCAGTTTTTGGGACCCAGGAACACATTTTCCGCCCTGCGTTGGAGGGAAGAGGGTGGTCGTTCTACGATATCTGTTTCGGGCAGATACCGGAGAAAATTTGCGAAGAAATTATGGATCATTTTAATATCGGCAAATTATTCAGTATCGGACTGGTCTGGCAGGAACAGCTTTTTGGCGTCGTGGGAATCTTCATGGCGCCAGGAGAAGGACTTGGGGATCCTCAGGTACTCGAGTCCTTCCTCCGCCAGGCCTCCATTGCTATCGCCCGGCGCCAGACCGAAGACCGGCTCCGGCGGAGCGAAAAGCGGTTCCGGGAGGTGGTCGATACGTCCCCCTTTGCCACTGCCATCATCGGTGCTGATGAACGCTATCTCTCCATCAACCGCCGGTTTTCAGACCTCTTCGGATATTCGCTTGACGATATTCCCACCCGTGAGGCGTGGCTGACACGGGCGTACCCCGACGATACCTACCGGAGCGAGGTGATCGCGGCGTGGCAGTCGGACCTGGAGCATGCCGCAAAGGGCCAGCCCCGGCCACGGACGTTTTCTATCCGCTGCAGGAATGGCGACGAGAAAGCAGTGCTCTGCACCCCGGTAGAGCTCTGCGACGGGATGCAGTATGTCACGTACGAGGACGTTTCCGAGGAGCGGCTGACATACCGAATGCTGATCGAGGAGATCGCGGAGCTGCGGCGGCAGCTTGCTGCTGCTTCGAGGTGAGCCATCATCGATGAAAGAGACAGCACTCCCACAACGGTACCGAAATCCGGTCAGTTTTTGAAACTGTGAATCGGTGCCGGAATCCGTCCGCCGCGGCTGATGAAGGCCTCGCAGCTGAAGCTATTGACCGGCTGGACCGGCGCATGGCCCAGAAGGCCGCCGAACTCCACGGTATCCCCAACGTCCTTGCCGATGGCCGGGATGAGGCGGACGGCGGTCGTCTTCTGGTTGACCATCCCGATGGCCGCCTCGTCGGCGATGACGCCGGCGATCGTGGCGGCGGATGTAGCACCGGGGATTGCGATCATGTCGAGGCCGACCGAGCAGACGCAGGTCATCGCCTCCAGCTTTTCGATCGTCAGGGCGCCGCGGTTCACGGCATCGATCATCCCCTGGTCCTCGCTCACCGGGATGAAGGCGCCGCTCAGCCCCCCCACGAAGGAGCTTGCCATCACGCCGCCCTTCTTGACCTGATCATTGAGAAGCGCGAGCGCAGCGGTCGTCCCCGGCGCCCCCACCGACTCGAGGCCCATCTCCTCGAGGATTTCGGCGACGCTGTCGCCCACGGCCGGTGTCGGCGCAAGCGAAAGATCCACGATCCCGAACGGCACCCCCAGCCGCCGGGAGGCCTCCTGCGCCACCAGCTGTCCGGCACGGGTCACTTTGAACGCCGTCTTCTTCACCGTCTCGCAGAGCACCTCGAAGTTCTCGCCCCGGACCCCCTCGAGGGCACGCTTGATCACGCCCGGGCCGGAAACGCCGACGTGGATCACCGCATCGGCTTCGGTAACGCCGTGAAATGCGCCGGCCATGAACGGGTTGTCGTCGGGGGCGTTGCAGAAGACCACCAGCTTCGCGCAGCCCACCGAGCCCGCACCAGCGGTCGCCTCCGCCGTCGCCTTCACGATCTCGCCCATCCGTCGTACGGCATCCATGTTGATGCCGGTCCGGGTCGAGCCGATGTTGACCGAACCGCAGACCCGTTCCGTCGCAGCGAGCGCCACGGGTATGGACGAAATGAGGTTCTCGTCCGCAGGCGTCATCCCTTTCGAGACGAGCGCGGAGTAGCCGCCGAGAAAGTTCACCCCTGTCGCCCTGGCCGCTTTGTCAAGAGTCCGGGCAATCGTGACGAAATCCCCGGGGCAGGTGCAGGCCCTTCCCCCGACGAGAGCGATGGGAGTGACGGATATGCGTTTGTTGACGATGGGAATGCCGTATTCGAGCGCGATCTCGTCCCCCACCGCAACGAGGTCCCGCGCCGTGCGGGTGATCTTTTCGTAGATGTTGTCGTTGAGGGTGTCCAGGTCGCCATCGCAGCAGTCCAGGAGACTGATGCCCATCGTGACCGTGCGGACATCGAGCTTCTCCTGCTCGATCATCTTGTTGGTCTCGGT
>JAAEEQ010000108.1 GCA_013415665.1 Methanomicrobiales archaeon | reverse complement strand
AATCATGAAACCGTGGCATGTTGAAATCTGTGATGTGACCCTGCGGGACGGGGAGCAGACCCCCGGCGTCTCTTTTTCCTGCGAGGAAAAGGTGGCGATCGCAGGGATCCTTGACGCCGTCGGCGTCGAGGTGATCGAAGCGGGCTTCCCCGTCGTATCTGCCAATGAAAAGGAATGCGTTGCCGCGATTGCGCGGATGGGGCTCGAGGCGCGTATCTGCTGCCTCGCCCGGGCAAAACGGGAGGACGTGGACTGCGCCATCGACTGCGACGTCGATCTCGTCAGCATCTTCATCGCCACGTCCGATCTGCACATCCGGCACAAATACAAAAAGCCCCGCGAGGCCGTGCTCGCCGCGGCGCTGGATATGGTCGAATACGCCGTCGATCACGGGCTCGCAGTGAGGTTTGCCGCCGAGGATGCGTCCCGGACCAATATCGGGTTTTTGCAGGAGATGTACCGGCAGGGTGAGGAGCACGGCGCAGCGTACTGCAGCTTCGCCGATACCGTCGGGTGTTTAACGCCCCTCGAAATGGCCGAAGCCGTGCGCACGCTTGCCGGCGGGCTGTCCATCCCGCTCTGCGTCCACTGCCACAACGACATGGGCTGTGCGACGGCAAACACCATCACCGGCGCTGCATCGGGAGCCTTTCAGCTCCACACGACCGTCAACGGCATCGGCGAGCGGGCGGGGAACGCATCGCTCGAGGAGGTGCTTGTTGCGCTCCGCCTGCGGGGCGGCGTCGACCGGTACGATCTTTCGCTCCTGCACCGGTTGTCTGAAACGGTGGCACAGGCTGCAAAGATCCCGGTCCCGAAACTCAAGCCCATCGTGGGGGAGCATGCCTTCGCCCATGAAAGCGGGATTCATATCGCCGCTATTCTCGAAGATCCCCTGACCTACGAGTACATTCCCCCGGAGCTCGTCGGGGGGCACCGGTGCTTCATCCTCGGCAAGCACACCGGCAGAAAAGCGCTCGAGCATATCGTGGCGAGCCAGGGCTGCAACCTTGCCCCCCACCAGATGGCATGGGCCCTCGCGGAGGTCAAGCGCCGGAGCGAGGGAAAATGCTGCATTACGCCGGAGGTGCTGCTTGCGATCATCGCACAGGCAGAGGGGGTTGGGGCGGTTGCCGACCCTCGCTGAGACGATTCTTGGGGGCGCCGCCGGCAGCTACGTCGACCGGGAGGTGGACCACGCGTTCGCCCACGACGGGACGGGGGTGCTCGCCCGCGAGGCCTGGCGGGAGATGGGGGAGCCCCCGCTCCCCGCACCGGAGCGCTGTTCGATACTCTTCGACCATATCGCTCCGGCGAACACGGGGACCACCGCCACGCTGCAGGCGGAACTCAGGGCGTTTTCCAGAACCTGCGGCATGCACTTTTCCGAGATCGGCGAGGGCATCTGCCACCAGCTCATGAGCGAAGGGCGGGTGCTGCCGGGCGACGTCGTGGTGGGCGCGGATTCCCATACCTGCACCATGGGCGCCTTCGGCGCCTTCGCCACCGGTGTCGGGGCGACGGAGATGGCGGCCATCTGGTCGTCCGGGTCGACGTGGTTCAAGGTTCCCGAGACCATCGGCATCGTCCTCGACGGGAGGTGCACGGGCGCTGCCGAGGCGAAGGACTGCGCCCTCGAATACGTCCGGAGGCTCGGCATGGACGGGGCGACCTACCGGGCGCTCGAGTTCATCGGCGAGGGCACGTCGGCACTCTCCATGGACAGCCGCTTGACGCTTGCGAATATGGCCGTCGAGACGGGGGCGAAAGCGGGAATGATGTACGCGGACGCAACGACCCGCGCGTACCTTGCCGCATACGGCCGCGATATCGCAGTGCAGCGGCCGGAAAATCCGGGCTATGTTCAGGAACTGACGATCGACTGCACGGATCTCGTGCCCCTGATCACCCCGCCCCACCGCGTGGACCGTGCCGTGCCGGTCGAACGGTACGAAAGTACCCCCCTCGACCAGGTCTTCGTGGGCACCTGCACGAACGGGAGGTTCGAAGACCTCCTCCGGTTCGGCCGCATCGTGAAGGATAAGCGCGTGAAGGCCCGGACGATCGTCGTGCCTGCCTCGCGGCCGGTGCTTGAGCGGTGCATCGAGACCGGGGTGCTGTCGTGGATTGTCGGTGCCGGGTGCAGCGTCGGCGTTCCCGGCTGCGGCCCCTGCCTCGGCGCCCATATGGGGGTGCTCGGCGAGGGGGAGACGGCGCTCTCGACGGCAAACCGCAACTTCAAAAACAGGATGGGCGTCGGTGCAGAATATTACCTCGCGTCGCCCGCAACGGCTGCCGCCAGCGCTCTTGCAGGCGCCATCGCGGTGCCGGAGGTGCCGTGATGATCGAAAAAGGCCGTGCCGTCTGCCTGGGTGCCGATATCGACACCGACTGTATTATCGCAGGACGCTACCTGCGGACCAGGGACCGGTCGGTCTGGGCGTCGCATGTCTTTGAGGATCTCGATCCCGCGCTTGCGTCCCGTCTTGCGGGCGCCGTGATCGTTGCCGGAAAAAACTTCGGCTGCGGCTCGTCCCGGGAGCAGGCACCCGTCGCGCTGAAGGAGGCGGGCGTGGTTGCCGTCGTGGCGCCGTCGTTTGCCCGCATCTTTTTCCGGAACGCCATCAATGTCGGCCTGCCGGTGATCGAGGCCGACGGGGTGTCCTGTGCGGACGGCGAAGCGATCGCCTTCTCCCTGGATGAACACTGGATCGAGGTGGGCGGACGGAGAATCCCGGTGCACCCGCTTTCGCCGCGTATGCAGGAGATCCTTGCCGCCGGCGGGCTGGTGGCACTCTGGAGGCAGCGGCAGTGATTATTCCGGCGCACTGCAAGCAAGTTGGATTCGCATCATCGAAGCCGTATGACGACCGCGTCTATTTTTTAAGCCGCTACCTCATCCGGGCTATGCCGGATGGGTACGAGATACTGCGCGTCACCCCCGCGGACGGCAGCGGCCTTTTGCGGGACGTGGCCGAAACGGAGGTGCTTGCCCGGCCGGACGAGGTTGCCGTCTGCCCCCAGCGCGTCAACCTGCACGGCCGTGCCGATCTTATCCGGCGTGCCGCCGCGTCCGGCAGGCGCTGCACCGTGTTTACCGGCCATGACGAGCACATGACCTTCGTGCTTGACCCGGACGAATCCGTGCTTTTAACGGTGCATGTCTACGATATCATGCCCCCCCGCCCGCACCTCGCGATGACGATCAAAGAGCTCGATGCAACGGGGATCTTCGGCCATCTTCTGGTCCGGTTCGCGTACCACTGCCATGATATCCGCACCGCGGATGCGGAGATCTTCCCCTGCCGGGCGGCCGGGTTTGCCCGCACGCTCGATGCGGACCGGCCGGCGCCCGGCGAACGGGTCGCCTGCTGCCTGACGGGACGGCAGCTGCTTCTCGAGACCGGGGCCGGGGCGCAGCCGGCGGAGGACATCTGCCCCCTCGCACGCGTCGATGAGGAGCCGTTCATCGCACGCTGCTGCAGGAGTGAACGGACCGGCAGTCCGGCATGGAACGGGCGTGCCGGCGCCATCGTCCACTGGGGGTCGTCGCCGAAGGAGATCGCCGATGCGGTGGAGGACTGCGTGCGCCGGTGGAGGGAGGGGCCGTGAAGATCGCCGTGGTCGAGGGCGACGGCATCGGGCGCGAGGTGGTCCCCGTCGCCCGGCAGGCGCTCGAGGTGCTCCGCCCGGAGATGTCGTTTTTCCCCGTCGATGTGGGGTACGCCGTCTGGGAAGCGACGGGATCGGCCTGCGACGACGAGGCGATGCGGGACCTTGCATCGGCGGATGCCATCCTCTTCGGGGCGATAACGACGCCGCCCGATCCCGATTACCGGAGCGTGCTGCTGCAGATCCGCCACCAGCTTGACCTCTACGCCAATGTGCGGCCCGTGAAGGGCCCGGGGTTCGACATCGTCGTGGTCCGGGAGAATACCGAGGGGCTCTATTCCGGGATCGAATGGACGGAAGCCGACCGCGCCTGCACCGTCAGGGTGGTCTCCCGGCGCGGGAGCCGCCGGATCGCCCGGTATGCCTGCGGGCTGGCGCGCGGGCGGTCCCAGCTGACGGTCGGCAACAAGGCGAATGTCTTAAAATCAGACGTCCTGTTCAGGAATATCTGCCTCGAGGAGGCCGCCCGCGCCGGCGTGCCGTGCAGCACCCAGTACATCGACGCGCTCGCCCTCGACCTGCTGATGCAGCCGTCCCGCTACGACGTGATCGTGACCACGAATATCTTCGGCGATATCCTCTCCGACATCGCCGCATACCTGGTCGGCGGCCTCGGGATGCTGCCCTCGGCAAATATCGGGCGGCGTCACGCCCTCTTCGAGCCGGTGCACGGCAGTGCTCCCGATATTGCGGGAAGGGACATTGCCAATCCCGTTGCTGCCGTGCGGAGCGCCGCGCTGCTGCTTGCCCATACCGGCGATGCGGCGGGGGCTCTCGCCATCGAGCATGCCATCGAAGCGGTCTTTTCCCGGGGAATAAAAACGCGGGATCTCGGCGGCACGGCTGGCACCAGAGCGTTCGGGGAGGCGCTTATCGGGGAGCTCTCCCGGCTGGCCCGGAGGTGAGGCGGATCGTCGCTGTCGGCTGCCATGTCTCGATCGCGGGATCCGTCGCCCGGGCGGTGGACCGGGCAGTGGAACGCGGGTGCGACGTGTTCCAGATTTTTACGGGAAATCCGCGGGGGTGGGCGGCGAAGGAGCTTGCCCCTGACGACGCCGCCGCGTTCCGGAAGGCCGCCGGCGAAGCGGGCCTTGCAGCCGTCGCCCACATGCCGTACCTTCCCAATCTCGCGTCCCCGAAAGCTACCGTCTACAAACGCTCGGTTGAGGTGATGGTCCGTGAGATGGGGCGCTGCGCGGCACTCGGCATCCCGCACCTCATCACCCACCTCGGCAGCCACCTCGGCGAGGGCGCGGCGGCAGGACGGGAGCGGCTGTCGGACGGCATCGCCCGTGCCCTTGCCGCGGGCCCTGAGGGCGTTGTGATCCTGCTGGAAAACACCGCCGGCACAAAGAACAGCATGGGCGGAACCTTTCCCGAAATACGCGACGTCATGGACGCGATCGATGACCCCGGCAGGATCGGGATATGCCTTGATACCTGCCATGCCTACGCCGCCGGTTACGACCTCGCCTCGCCGGAA
This sequence comes from Methanomicrobiales archaeon, assembly GCA_013415665.1. Taxonomy (GTDB): domain Archaea; phylum Halobacteriota; class Methanomicrobia; order Methanomicrobiales; family Methanomicrobiaceae; genus LKUD01. Next base: position 29 of record JAAEEQ010000108.1, on the reverse strand, counting down.
GCCGTCGCCGCAACCCTCGACGCCTTCGA
>JAAEEQ010000107.1 GCA_013415665.1 Methanomicrobiales archaeon | reverse complement strand
CATGAAACCGGTTTTTTCAGCCGCAGTTCCGCCAGGGCAAACGGATTTCGTGCCCCGACTGTAGGGCGTTCTTCATCCATGCATATCATCTCCTCGTCAGACGGGCATCGTGCCCCCTGCGGGCGAATGCATGGACAACGGATCTGCATGAAACCGTGAGAACGAACGGGCCTGCCCGGGATGCCCGCCGGGCATGCCAGCCTTGCTGCGGCGTTGCTGCAACCGGTTTTTCGTGCCGGGTGCCCCTGGCGACGGCACGGTGATTGGTTCCCCTTGCGAATGCCGGGGGATTGCTGAGAAAATGCCGATGCAACCTGATAAATCTTCCCCCGCCGCGAGGACAATCTAATGTATCCCGAGGGCGACATGTTAGCGGATACATCCCGCAACCGGGGGAGAACGATGGAGACAGGACGCAGGAAAATGGGATGGGCACGCCAGTATATGCCGGTGCTCGCCGCAATTCGGAAAGACTTTGAGCAGGAACAGCCGTTTTCGAACATTACCATCGGAATGGCGCTGCATGTCGAGGCAAAAACAGCAGTGCTGGTCGAGACGCTGGCCGCCGGCGGTGCGGAGGTGCACATCACCGGGTGCAACCCCCTTTCGACGCAGGACGATGTTGCGGCGGCGCTGGGACGCGTGCCGGGGGTGCACTGCTACGCGAAGCGCGCCTGCAGTGTCGACGAGTACTATGCCGCCATCGATCGGGTGCTCGACGCGGCGCCGTCGGTGACGATCGATGACGGGATGGACCTCATTCACCGCCTGCACACCGCCCGGCGCGACCTGCTGCCCGGCATCATCGGCGGGTGCGAGGAGACGACCACGGGCATCCACCGGCTCCGGTCCATGGCGGAGGAAGGAAAACTCGCATTCCCGGTTATCGCCGTCAACGACACGCCCATGAAGCGGTTTTTCGACAACGTCCACGGCACGGGGGAAAGCTCGCTGACAGCGATCATGGCGACAACGAACGTGCTGATCGCCGGAAAACACGTGGTCGTCGCAGGGTACGGGTACTGCGGCAGGGGGCTTGCGCAGAAAGCCCGGAGCCTCGGTGCCCGCGTCATTGTCACCGAAATCGATCCGCGGCGGGCGCTCCAGGCGCATATGGACGGGTTCGATGTCATGCCGATGGACGATGCGGCGGCGATCGGCGATATCTTCGTCACCACCACCGGCAACACCTCCATCATCACCCGCCGGCATTTCCCGCTCATGAAAAACGGCGCGATACTGTCGAATTCAGGGCATTTCAACGTGGAAATCGAGGTGGACTGGCTCGAGGAGCATGCAGACGGCATCGAGCGGCTCGACGGCATTGACAGCTATGCCGTCGCGGGCAGGACCGTCCATGTGCTGGCGGAAGGAAGGCTCGTCAACCTTGCAACCCCCAAGGGCATGGGCCATCCCGTCGAGGTGATGGACCTTTCCTTTGCCGTGCAGGCGCTCTCCGCCCGGTACATCGCGGAACACGGCCGCTCCCTTGCCGGCGGCGTCTATGACGTCCCCGCCGCTATCGACGAACGGGTGGCAAACCTCAAACTCGGCGCCCTCGGCATCGCCATCGATGCGCTCACCGACGAGCAGCGCTGCTACATGGCAAGCTGGGATATCGGGACCTGAAGCCCCAAAACACTCCCCGCAATCTTTTTTATTCGGGCCCGGCGCCGCTCCTGCTCTCCAGAAACAGGTACTCCTGCGCATAGCCCGCGTAAGCGCCGAAATAGTCCCGGGCAAACGCACCGATGATCTCGTATTCCCGGCCGGACGGACGATCCGCCAGAAGCGCCGGATACGCCCGGACCATGAGCCTGCGTATCCAGACATCCACGGGAAACGCCTCGTATTGCCCAAACCCGAAGAGCAGGATGCAGTCGGCAACTTTCGGCCCGACGCCGGGAAAGCGGCGAAGCTCGCGGGCGGCCTCGGGATAGGCGGCCTCCCTTATCCGGTCAGCCCACCCCGGATCGGCGGCCGCCATGCGCGCGGTATCGCGGATGTAGCGTGCCCGGTACCCGAGGCGGCAGCAGGCAAGGGCATCGTCGCTGCACCCGGCAAGGGCTTTCGGGTCCGGAAACGCCCGCTCCGTCCCCCACGGGGCGCCGACGGGCTCGCCGAAGGTGCCGGCGATGCTCGCAATCATGCGGGTGATAAAGGGTATGTGGGCGTTCTGGGCGCAGATAAATGAGATAAGGCATTCCCACGGGTCCTGCCGGAGCAGCCGCAGGCCGTGGTGGCGGGCGATGGCCCGGCCGATGACCGGATCACGGTTGAAGGATGCGAGAATGGCGCAAAGGTCGGCGTCAAGCCCGCAGTACCGGACGAGGAACGCCTCGGTGACGCCTTCGTACAGGAGTGTGCCGCCCTCCTGCCTGATACACAACGGCGTTTCGCCCGCGACGCCTTCCCACCACCCGTCCCGTTTCTGCCACCGGAACGCCTGGCCGCAGGAGAGCGTACGGTCCAGGTCGAAGGGCTGATCGGGTGCCAGGCGGTACGCCTTCATGGCGCCTCCCCGTCCAGCAGCCCGAGTGCCTCCAGCGATTCCCGGACACCGGGATCGGGCGAGACCAGATCCGCATCGCCGCCGGGGTGGTAGCAGACCCAGCGCACATCGTCCTTCTCCAGCCGGTTATAGAAGTAAAAAGCCCGCATCCCGGCATGTTCGCCCGCGGCGAGGCGGACAAACGGCAGGAGCTCGAGCGGCGTCTGCCGCCCGGCGAACAGCAGGTACAGCCGCCCGGTGTCCATCGGCACCGTCGACTCGACCTGCACGGAACGAAAGACCATGTGCGAACCCGCCAGTTCCTCCGCGGCGACGGCAAACACCCCGTCATGGTACACCGCCGCACCGGGCACGAGCAGGGCGGCATCCGCATAGTGCGTGCCGATCATCCGGCGGATGTCGGCAAGGGAGGCTTCAAGGTCACACAGGCGGTTTTCCGCGTCTTTCGAACTCACGATCCCACCATGCGCCTTCCACGCGTTGCGTTCGTCGGCGACGGTATCCAGCACGGCAAACAGCCGCCGGCTGGTCAGCATGGCGAGGAACCGGGGATCGGCCCCGTGGTAGAGCCGGAGCACCTCGTTCCTGCGTTCACGGCTGCCCAGCAGGCCGCGGGTGACCTGTGCGAGCCGGCGGGCGAGCACGATCCATGCCCTGAAGGTCGCGAACCGGTAGGCATCCCTGAAATACGGGTCCTCGTCCAGAAGGCGGCCGGTTCGACCGGCGCAAAGCGGGAAGAGCGCGCTTGCCATGATGATCGCGTGAAACTCGGCGAGGGCTTCGAAGAAGTGGAAGAGGTGGTCGGTGCGCCGCACGGGGTCCGGCTCCGCACGGTATGCCCAGAGAATGGAGGCCAGCGGGAAGGGGAGCGATTCGATCCACGCGTCGATCGTCTCCCCCTGCAAAAATACGCCGGCCTCCTTTGCAATGCTCTCCCAGCCAAACGGGTGATCCCAGAGGTCCCCCTCAAGCGCCTCGATGCGGGAGGCAAGATGCGAAAGCGTCGACCGCACGGCAAGCACCCGGTTCTGGATCTCCCGGGGTGGCAGGCAGACCGGCATGCCGGCAACGGCTGCCTCCCACCCGAACGCCTTCGCACGCACGCGGGCAAGGGCGAGCTCCGTCCTCCCCGCACGTGTCGCAAAGTGCCGGACGACGTAGGCGGCGGACGCCCGGTCCGGGTCGAGGGAGACCCGCACGGCCCCCGCCGCCCCGCCGGCCGGGGGCGCCGTTGCCACCGGGCGGCCGGGGACGAAGTACACGGCATTGCCGGATTCCCCGTCCTCACCGGCCGTGCCGATTTCAGCGGCAACGGAGGAGAGCGCCACCGGCCGGCATCCCGCATCCGCCGCATGCCGGGTGACGGCCGCGAGCAGCAGGGTCTCGGCAACGGACGAGAAGGCATCGGGGGCTTCGCGCACACCGAGCCGCGGATCTTTTCCCTCGCGGGAGAGCCGGATATTGGTGCGGAGGATATCCATATGGCCCTGGTCGGGGATGATCTCCCCGACAAGGATCGGGCCCTGGAGCCGCTTCCGTGCAACCAGCAGGACACCCCCGCCGATCCCGAGGACGGCGTCGATCGCAAGGCCCGCGGCGCTGCAGCCCGCGAGCAGGGCGGGCCCGGTGCCCGGCATATCGGGATCGCAGGGAACGAGGGCGATCACCATCCCTTCCGCCGTAAGCGCTGCGGCGGAGACGGCGAGCAGCCGCACCGCCTCAGACGCGGGGAACGGCGCTCCTGCTGCATCCGCCGGCAGGCAGGTCGCGACCAGGTCTGCCGTGCCGGGCGGCACCGTCCCGCCGACCTTCCACACGGCGGCACTCTCCGGAAAGAGCCGGCGGGCACGGCCGGCTTGTGCCTCTGACTCGCAGATGCCCACCGCCCGCTCCGGTCCGAGGCGTGCGTCAAGGGGGGCCAGCAGCCCGCCGGCACCCGCGAATGGGTCGAGAAGGCAGGCAGGCGGGGTACCGGCGGCAATCTCTGCGATGAACCGGACCAGCCAGTCAGGAATACGGGCCTCCGGCAGTGACGCCGCCGTCACCTGGGGAGGCGGAGCCCCCGCTCCGGCAAAGGGGGGATCCTCCGGGCTTTTTTCAGTGCCGTCACCGGGGGCACCCCGGGGCAGGTGCGTACGCTTTGCCACGATGTGCGTTCCTCCTTCAGTTAGGTATTGCCGCACGGATGTATATACAACCCCGCACGTTTTTACCTGCAGGTAACTAACGCTCACCCGATGGAGTTTCTTCTGGCGATCATTCTCCTGCTCGCAACCGCCAAAGCCCTCGGCGAGGTGCTTGAACGGACCGGCTATCCCGCCATGATCGGGGAGATTGCCGCCGGGATCGTGCTTGGCCCGTCCCTGCTCGGGATCGTGGCGATGGACGGGACCATGGAGATCTTCGCCGACATCGGGCTGATAGCCCTCCTCTTTATTTCCGGTGTCGAACTCAACATCGCCCAGTTCATCCAGGCGAGGACCGTCGCGGCCTCCACGGCGCTGGCCGGCGTCGTCGTCCCCTTCAGTTTCGGCTTCTGCATCGGGGCGCTGCTCGGATTTTCCGCGCTCGAGTCCTTCTTCTGCGCCATCACCCTGTCCATCACATCGATCGGCATCTCGGTCAGGTCGCTCATCGATCTCAAGCGGCTCACAACGCCGGTGGGCACCACCATCGTGTCGGCGGCGGTGCTCGACGATATCATCGGCATCGTCCTCCTTGCGGTACTCTCCTCGCTGGCCCTGCAGGCGGAGGCGGCGGCGGAGACGTTTGTGGCGACGCTTGCCGCCGC
>JAAEEQ010000106.1 GCA_013415665.1 Methanomicrobiales archaeon | reverse complement strand
CAACTTCGCGGCTCACGCCCATGAAGAGCCGTTTCCGGAAACAGTACCGGCAAAAGCCACCGCACATGTCGCTGACCAGAAGAAGGGCGGTCTGTTCGTATTTATGCTCCAGCCCGGGTGCCACGGTGTACTGCCGTTCCTCCGACGCATCGAGATCGCCCCACATCTCGAGCTCCTCGCCTGATGGAATGACAATCCTCCGGATCGGATCGTCAGGATCATCCCAGTCGATGAGTGAGAGGTAGTACTCGTTGCACCGGAAGGCGAACTTTTCCTCCACGTTCTTCAGTACGGCCCGTTCCTGGCTCTTGAGGCGCTTCACACCGTCAAGCGTTGTCACATATCGCGGAGCAGACATGCCCTCTTCTTCTCCTCTGCTCTGCTTTTCCTATGCTACCCTGAGCATAAAGAGATGATCCTGCCGCCGGACGGGCGTCTTCGGAGGGAAAACAGTGATTTTTGGGTTTTCCTGCTTTCCATCGCCCGCATGAGCCGCTGCATCTCCCGGAACGCCGGATTATGCATTCAACAGCAGAATTGACGTGTTGAGCACCGTGGCAAATGCAATCCAGATGCAGTACGGGACCAGCAGCCATGCCGCCTCCTTCCGGACGGGAAGGAACTGCCGGACTGTGAGCAGAACCGCTCCGAACAGCAGGAGGATGACGACGAGGCCAAGGGCAGGGGATTGCAGGCCGAAAAAAACCGGCGACCAGAGAGCATTAAGGGCGAGCTGGACGGCAAAGAGCGAAAGGGCACGCCGTACATCGGGACGATCGCTCCCTTCCATCCAGATCAGGTACAGCGCGATGCCCATCATGACGTACAGGAGCGTCCACACCGGGGCAAATACGAACGGGGGCGGAAGAAACCACGGTTTTGCCAGGGTTTCATACCATGAGGACGGCCCCGTTGCGGTGACCAGCGCTCCGGCTATCCCCGCGGCATTGCAGAGAAGAACCGCACCGAGCAGGCGCAGCGGGCTGCGCACCAATCCTGTGCTCCGCGACATGGCAGAGCATTACCGTACAGGCAATTTATTCTTTATGCCCTCCTCAGGCATATTTATGACTTCCCGCGAATAGCATATCGTATATGCAGGGTGCGCTTGCAGCGTCGGGAAGTGCTGTTGCCTGTGACTCGTATGTCTTTTCATTTTATGCATTCACCCTGCTCGTCGTCGGGTTTCTCCTGGTTTTTTTTCTGTACCTGATTCTGCGCCGCTGAGTCTGCACTCAAACGAACCTTAAAGAGCGGGAAGGACCAATACCGGTACAGCAGTATGGCCCCGAAATCAGGAATAAAACCCCGTGCATGCCTTTTTGATATGGACAACACGTTATACGATTTTGTCAATGCAAAGATCGCGGGCTGTACGAGTGCTGTAACATGCATCGGCTGTGGGGAAGGAATTGAGCTCTTCCGGTATTTTCTCAGGAATGTGCATGGGTTTGAAGATCACAACAATATCAGGGACTTTATGATCGACAGGAATGCCTGGGACGATGCGGCGTATGCCGAAGCGTGCTGCCGGTATGAAGAGGAGAAACTGCAAGCACTGAAGGTTTTTGAGGGCGTTGCGGAAACACTCTGCAGGCTGAAGGACGAGGGGATTTCCATGGCGGTGGTCACCGATGCGGACAGCGCCCATGCAACGGCACGCCTGCAACGGACGGGACTTTCACCCTTCTTTGATTGTGTGATAACGCCGGACGTTTCCGGAAAACGCAAACCAGAACCCGACTCGTTTCTCTGCGCCCTGCAACGCCTTGACTGCCATCCCGGGGAGGCATGGGTTGTCGGGGACAGCCTGCGGCGTGAGATTGCCCCCGGAAAAATGCTCGGGATGACAACGGCCTATGCCGAATACGGGGACTGGCTGAGGCTTCCAAGCCCTGATATCCGTCCCGATTTTGTCCTTAAACGGTTCTCCGAACTGATCGTGTGCATGGAGCTCTGACCGCGGTCAGATCAGCGGCGAGGGGACCCGATCGCCGGCGACCGGCAGTGTGCCCCCGCGGATGAGCACCGGCTGGGACGTCCGGCGGATTTTTTCAAGAATAATCTCTTTTCCTGCCGGTGTCAGGGCGTATACCGGCACGGAGATCCCGCCCTGAACACGTACCTTTCCGGCGACCGCTTCGCGTACAGCCCGCGAGGCGCATGCGGAGAGGATATCGCAGGTTTCTGCCATCTTTTGGGCACCCTCACCTGAAATACCGGTTGTATGGACGCCGATAATGACGGCATCATGCAGATCTCTCCGGATCCGTTCGGCATCACCAGCCGAGGCGACGGTTACCGCAATCCGTTCATATCCCGCCTCGCGTGCCCGGATCGCCCCCCCGTGCTGGTCGATTGCGGCGTTGGCCGGGAACGGGACAATCCCTCCGGCAGCTTCGATTCGCGCGATCAGCTCAGGGATGGGTGTCGTTGCGGAGAGCCCCGACATCCTGCCGCCGATTCCCTGGACGAGATCGGCGGCACAGGCAATCACCGTCCCCGCTCCCTCGCAGGCGATGACGGCGGCATCGACGCGGCCGTGCCTGAGCGCACAGGATATGAGTTCAGAAGCGCCGAAGAGAACAAAGTCGCTGGTGCACAGGATTTCGCGGTCGGCCCGGCACAGCCCGAACGAACGGATCCGCTCGGAAATGTTTGCGGCAGCTTCTTCAGCCGTGATCTTTCGAACAGGGTATGCAAAGCGTGCGGCAAGCGGACAGTCGGTGATCAGGGGTGTACCCACCTCAACGACCTTCCCGTTCCTGACAACGATACGGGTGCGCCCGATTGCCTCGATGACATGCTCGTCCTCTGCCATTGTAAACTATTTGGGTGTTCCGGAGAAAATCGATTGCGGAGCATCGGGGTGATTACGGGCGGACCGGGCCGGCAGCCTTCACAGGACAGCATGCAGAATCAGAAAAAAGCACGATTCTGGGAGATAGACGCACTGCGGGGGTGCGCGATCCTCATGATGATCACCTACCATGTCCTGTACGATCTCTGGTTTTTCGGGCTCGTGCCGGTGAACGTGCATACCGGTTTCTGGCGGTACTGGGCATTCAGCACCGCCGGATTGTTTCTGTTCCTCGTCGGGGTGTCCCTCACCATCAGCCGCTCCCGGTACCCCGGGGCGATGCCGGCAGAGCTCTACCGGAAATTCGCCGTCAGGGGTGCTGGGCTGTTCCTGCTCGGCATGGGTATCACCGCGGTTACCTGGATCTACCCCGGAAGGGGATTCATTCTCTTCGGCATCCTCCACAGCATCGGGCTTTCGATCATCATTGCACCCCTGTTCTTCCGCTTACGCAGGGCAAACCTGGTCCTTGGAGCCCTTGTCATTGCGGCAGGCGGGTGGGTTGCATCGATCGAAGGGCCCCTCTGGCTGCTCTGGATCGGTATCCATCCTGCGACATTCGTATCCTTTGACTACGAACCGCTCGTACCGTGGTTCGGGGTGGTGCTGCTCGGATTGTACGCAGGTGCGACGGTATTTCCCGATGGCCGCCGCCGGATTCGATTTCCCACGATTGCACCGCTTCCCGTTGTTCCGTTGTGCATGCTGGGACGGCATTCCCTGCTGCTGTATATCCTTCACCAGCCGGTGATTATTGCGATCCTCTACCTGCTGGCCGAATTCGGCGGCATTTTTCCAGGATATCCGGGCTGATTCCCCGGGAGAATGATAATGCGTGAGGTAGAACGATACAGGGACGAGCCATGGCAGAATGGTACATCAGGATCGTGCTGAATCCGGAGAATTGTGTCGAAATTACCGGCTACGGGCCTGATCCGACCTATCCCTCACGCATTGAAACGTGTGCCAGGGGCGATCGGGGACAGGCACTGCTTGAAGAGATCCGGGCTGAGGCGCTCTATCCGCCGCAGGACATGAAATGGGCACTGCAATCGGAAAACGACCTCTACGGCTGGCACGCGGCCGTCGGCAGCGTCATTGACCGGCGGCGTACCGAGGCGTGGCAGGTTGAGCATAACCTGCCCTGAAACAACGGGGGCCCTTAATCGCCGTTGAAAAAGAGAGGCACATCACAGAACCGGTCGGCATCAAAAACACCGCGTTCCGTAAGCCTCCGGTGGGGGATGACCGTCAGTGCGAGAAATGAGAGGTACATAAACGGGTGGGCAATACCCCCCATCGCCCGGGTCATCCGCTCCAGTTCCCCGAGGCGTCCGGCCACCTCCTCATAGGGCAGGTCCGACATGAGGCCGGCGCAGGGCAGCGGCAGGACGACGACATCGTCTCCCCGCACCGCCGCCATCCCGCCCCCGTGCCGGATTACCTCTTCTATTGCTTTTACGAGATCGGCAGGATCGGCACCTGCACCGACAATATTGTGGGCATCATGGGAGACACTTGAGGCTATGGCGCCCGATGTCAGCCCCAGCCCTGATACGAGACCCGCACCGAAACCGGAAGCGTGGTACCGGTCGCAGACGACCGCCGGAAGAATGTCCCTTGTCACATCGGGAATGGAACCGGGAGGGATGAAAATATCCGGCGCTTCGGTGAGGATCTGGTGTTCGACGATACGTATGACTCGCGCGGTGATCCCGCCAGGTATGGCGCAATCACCGGGTGCGGGAGGCCTGCACCGGAACGGGCGCGACCTGCAGGCAGGACGGCGGTACGTTTCGCTGCCGATCTCGACACCCGCGCGGAACGTGCGATCCACCACAAACTCCCTTCCCGGTTTGAGGACGCAGAAGTCGGCAATTCTGCCCGGCGCCACCGCACCGCGATCCCGGAGCCCGAACCGTTCGGCTGCGGAAAGCGTCGCCATCCGGATTGCCACTTCCATCTCGCACCCGGATGCGACTGCTTTCCGGATACAGTCGTCAATGTGGCCTTCCGAAACGAGCATATCGGCATGGCGGTCATCGGTTGCAAAACAGAGGCGTGATGCCGTTGCCGGTGTTGCGAGCGGGATCAGCTCCTCAAGATTGCGTTCGGTCGATCCCTCGCGTATCATGATGTACATACCGCGCATCAGTTTCTCTCTCGCCTCGGCGAGGTTCGTACACTCGTGATCGCTCTGGGCCCCGGCGGCGATATAGGCATTCAGTTGTTTTCCGGCAAGGAGGGGTGCGTGCCCGTCGACACTATCGCAAAGGGACATTTTTGCAGCCACCTCCGGATCGCCGGAGAGCACGCCGGGGACATTCATCATCTCGCCAAGGCCGACAACGCCCTCCCGCCCGATGAACCCGGCAAGCTCATGGTGGCCAAGCACGGCGCCGCCGACATCAGCGGGCGTGGCAGGCACGCAGGACGGCAACATGATCAG
>JAAEEQ010000105.1 GCA_013415665.1 Methanomicrobiales archaeon | reverse complement strand
TTTCGATCCCGACACTATGGCGCCCGGGTTCGCCTGCAACGTCCCCGGCATCGATATCGTCCGCGATCCGGCCGCAGCCGACCGCGATCCCTCGCCGGCGGCGACGGACGGGCCCGAACCGCAGGGGGGGGCACGGCCTTCCGTCGCCATGACGACCCTACGCGGGCGGGCTCAAGATCGTTTCGAGCTCACCGGCCCACGAAGCGATCTCGTCCCAGTCGCGGAAATCGCCTTCCGCAGAAGCGCTCATGGCGACGATCTGGCGGTCCGGCACGGAGAGCTCGGAAAGGACGAGCCTGCCGGCGAAGATACCCACATCGAGGGGGTGGACATAGGGGCGGATCGCCTGGATCGCGGCGACGGCGTTCCGGCGGTTGTCCGGGGTCGGGTCCCGCATCGAGAACCCGACGGCGAAGACGGCGACGGCCATTTTGTGCAGGTCCGACTGGAAGAGCTTGACGAAATCGACCGCCTCGACCAGCCATTTGCCCATGTAGATCGGGCTCCCGATGACAATGCCGTCGTACCCGGCGATCCGGGAGATCTCCACGACGTTCGCGACATCGACCTCCATGTCGCGCTCCCGGAGCACCTCCGCGATTGCTTCGGCAATCTCACGGGTTGAGCCGTACCGCGATGCATATGCAACAAGAATTTTTCGACCAGCCATTGGTGTCCTTCTCCCGGGTACCCGGGCGTTCTGCACTGCCGGGGCGCCCTTTTCCCACGTTCTTTTACCCTGCAGGGCAATATGTCTTGCTCCGCCCGGACGGGCGCGTCACTACTTTTATCGGCTTTTCCCGGCAATGAGATGCTATGCAGTCCAAAAAAACCTCATTTTCCCGGAGGACGTGCCTTCTCTCCTGCATCGCCCTCTGCATCGCGGTGGCGGTGCTGGCGGGAGCCGGCGGCGCACGCACGATTACCGCCACCATCGGTGATGAAGTGCGCCTTTCCGGGGCGGCGGCGGGAAGCGACACGATATACCTCTTTCTCACGGGCCCGAACCTCGCACCGGACGGGGTGCGCCTCGACAACATCCAGTCCGCCGTGGTGACCGGGAATGCGGGCACGTTTACGCGGGTGCAGGTGATGGGGGACGCCTGGAGCTACCGGTGGAACACCCGCACCGCCGGCGGCGTGCCGGATGCCGGGACCTATACCGTCTGGGCGGTGCTGACGCCCTCGGGGCGGCGCGATCTTGCGAATGCCGAGTATTCGACGACGACCGTGGTGCTCGCCTACGGCGGCGTCGAGACCGTCACGACGGGATCGATCCTGGTCACCTCGATACCCGCCGGGGCGACCGTGCTCCTTGACGGGGAGGAGAAAGGGGCGACGCCGGTCAGGATTCCGGGCCTCGAACCCGGCACCTATTCCGTCACCATCCTGCTCGGGAACTACACGCCCGTCGAAGAGCTCGTCGAGGTGCAGACGGGAAGAACAACGAATGTCACCCGCAGCCTGAAACTCCCCACCCCCGTCCCGGCAACGACCGCCCCGCCTGCACCAGCGGCATCGCCGGAGCCGACCGCATCCCCCGCCCCCGTCGCCGGGCTCGGTGCCGGACTGGCCGTGGCCGCCCTGCTCCTGCGCCGCCGGTGACCGCCATGCCCCGCGACTTGAACGACCGGGATATCGCGATCCTGCAGAAACTGGCCCCCGAATGGGAGGGTCTCGGGTGCCCCGGATCGGGGCACGAGTTCCACTCGATCCTCCCCCCCCTCTCCAACCACATCGCAACGGACGACGAGGATTTCCGGCGGCGCATAGGGCGTCTTTCGGCCGAAGACTGGCAGTATCTCGCCGATAACATCCTCTCCGGCGCCGAGAGCCTCGGCTGCATGCCCGAGGAGGACATGGAGGCCGTGGCAGAACACATCGAACGCTGCGTCTCGGAGGATACCGCACGGCAGGTGCGGACCCTCTACCACCTGACCGCCTGCGGCGTCCTGTAAGAGGGATTAAGTAACCGGGCACACAAATAGCTAAAAAGAAGGACTATGCCTATCGTTACGCTCGAAATATCGAAAGGACGGACACGGGAGCAGAAGAAGAAACTGGTCGAGGGGATAACGGATCTCATCGTCGAGACCCTGCAGGTGCCCCCCGACTGGGTGACGATCCTCATCCACGAAATGGACCGGGACTCCATCGGCAAGGCCGGAAAACTCCTCTCGGAACAGGGCTGAGACCATGGAGGAACCCGTTCGCGAACTCCGCCTCGCCACGTGGGAGGCGCGGTTCTGGGCATGGCTCATCGATATCATCATCGTGGGCCTTGCCGGCACGATCTTCGTCGATCCGCTGACGGGCTTCCTTCGGCTGCAGCACGGGATGTTTGCGCCCTTCGGTCTCGAGTGGCTGACGGGAAGCGGCATGCTGCTCTGGATCTACTGGACGGTGCTCGAAGGGCGCACAGGCCAGTCGGTCGGAAAAATGGTCATGAACATCCAGCTGACCGACACGGAGGGCAACCCGGCAGGATACGGAAAAGCTGCCCTCTCCAACCTCGGAAAAGCGTTTTTGCTCGTCCTCGACTGCCTCATCGGCTGGATTGCGATGGGCGGTGCACGGCTCCGCCTCTTTAACCGGATCTCGGACACGATTGTCGTCGTCGCCGGAAAAAGCGAGCCGGGCAACGTCCGGTACGTGATGGACGGCAATTAAGCGGAAAATGCCCCCGCGGCATCCCGTACCCCTTTTTTACGCATTACCCGGCGCTGCAGAGAAGGAGGAGAAAATAACCGTCGGCAATGCAGCAGAACCCGACGATCGCCGCCAGCACGCATCCCGCCGCACGGACGGTGCAGTGCCGCGAACGGCAACCCGTACGGCTGCCTGCGGCGGCCGCGGCGACGATGACGAGCGATGCGGCGGAGAGGGGCCAAAAATCGAGTCCCGCCGGCGGTGCGAGAACGGAGACGGCTGCATAGCAGCAGCTCATGCCGGCGGCTGCGAGCAGGAGTGCGGACCAGCCCTGCTGCCTCCCGTGCCGGGCAATAAACGTACCTTTCCCGCTTTGCACGTCGCTCTCCATGTCCGGCATGGCAACCGCGAGCGCAAAAGCCACGCCCATGCAGACGAGCGGTGCGCAGAAGAGGGCAAGGAATGGGTCCGCCGTTCCGGAAACCGTCACGTATCCCATCCCCGGGACAAGGGCGCCGACTGCCGCCGCGGTCACCAGCTCCGCGCCCCGCCGGACGGAGAGCCGGAGCGGCGGTGCCGAATACCACCAGCCGATCGCGTTTCCCCCGGCGACAACGAGCAGGTACCACCACGGCATCGCGTAGGCAGCCGCAAACAGGGCCCCGGAGAGGAGCGAAAGGAGGATCAGGAACAGCGCGAACCCGCGGGCAGCGGCAGCAATGCCGGGATGCTGCTGCAGGACGCCGCTGCCGCCGGAAAACGGCGTCGTCGAACCGGACCAATCGCTCTCCCGGTCGAAGTAATCGTTGCTGTACGAAACGGAGAGGTGGGCGAACCCGAGCACGAAGTACCCGGCGAGACACCGGGCGGGATCCCATGCCGCCCCCTGCAGCAGCGCAAAGAGCGCACCCAGCAGGAACCCCGCCATTCCCGCAAGCAGAAAGGGCAGCCGGCCGAGCCGCACCCAGAGATGAAGCACGCTCCCCATACGCCGCACCGGTTCCATTAAGGGAGCGGCGCGGCGGCAGGTGAAAAGGTTTTCGTCCGGGGAAAGGATCATAAGCCATGCCCCCCGAGAGTGATGCGATGGCCGTCCGTACCTTCGCCCGTCCCCGGCTGCTCCTCAGCCGGTGCATCGAGTTCGACCGCTGCCGCTGGAACGGCGACATGATTGCAAGCCCGGTCGTGCGGATGCTCGCGCCCGAGGCCGACATGGTGCCGGTCTGCCCAGAAACGGAGATCGGGCTCGGGGTACCGCGCGATCCGGTGCGCCTCGTCCGTGCCGGGGGTGACGACCGGCTGGTCCAGCCTGCAACCGGGCGCGATATCACGGCGGCGATGGGGGCGTTTGCGATCCGTTTTCTCGATGCGGCGGGAAGCCTGGACGGTATCATCCTGAAAAACCGCTCGCCTTCGTGCGGGACCGGCAACGTGCGCATCTATGCCGGCACCGCGTCGCCCGTGGTGGCGGCAAAGGGCCCCGGGATCTTCGCCCGGGCCGTTCTGGACCGGTACCCGGGCCTTCCGCTGGAAGACGAGGGGCGGTTGCGAAACTTCCGGATCCTGGACCATTTCCTGACCGCCGTCTTTACGATCGCTGATTTCCGGGAACTAAAAGAGGCGGGCGGAGGAATCCGGCGGCTGATCCGGTTTCACGCGGAGAACAAGCTGCTGCTGTCGGCCCACAACCGGTCGCTTGCCCGGGCCATGGGGCGGATCGCGGGCGGCGGGGAACAGGAAGGCATGATCCCCGCTTACGAAGCGCTCCTCCTGCAGGCGCTCGCGCGCCCGCCCCGGCCGGGCGCGGTCATCGATGTGCTCCTGCACGCCGCGGGGCATTTTTCAGGGCGGGTGACGGCCGCTGAAAAGGCACTGCTGCTTGACGCCCTCGGCCGGTACCGGCGGGGGCAGGCCGATGCATGCGCGGCAAAAAGCATCGTCCGTGCCTGGATCGTCCGGTTCGAGGACGGGTACCTCGACCGCCAGACATTCTTCGCCCCCTACCCGGACACGCTCTTTGCCCGGGATGCCGAGATCCCCGGTCACGGGCGCGATCTCTGGGCGGAGAGGCCGCAGGCAAACCCTTAAAATATCTCCGCCTGCTACCCATACCACACGAAGCATGATTCCCGCCGAAATCCTTGCAAACGAGACCGTCGTCGCCATCGGTATCCCCGTGCTCATCTTCTGCGCCCGTGTCGCCGATGTCACCTTCGGAACGATGCGCATCATCTTCGTTTCAAGGGGGCTTCGGATGCTGGCTCCCGTGCTTGCCTTTTTCGAGATCCTCATCTGGCTCGCCGCCATCGGGCAGGTCTTTGCCAACCTCACCAACATCTACAATTACCTCGCGTATGCCGGCGGCTTTGCGCTCGGCAACTACGTGGGCATCCTGGTTGAAGAGAAGCTGGCGATGGGCATTGCGCTCGTCCGCATCATCACCCAGTTCGACGCCTCCGAACTCCTCGAAAAGCTGAAATCCACCGGTTTCGGGACGACGGTGATCGACGGCCACGGCAAGCACGGCCAGGTGAAGCTCATCTTCGTCGTCGTCAAGAGAAAGGACCTGCCTGCCGTTCTCGGGCTGGTCAACACCTTCAACCCCCACTCCTTTTATACCATCGAGGACGTCCGCATGGCACGCGGCGGCATTTTTTCAAAACAGGAGAAAAAACCGCTCCGCGGAGCGTTCAGGTTCGGGCGAAAGGGAAAATAGGTT
>JAAEEQ010000104.1 GCA_013415665.1 Methanomicrobiales archaeon | reverse complement strand
GATTCCGGAGGGCATCTCTCGACCGTGCAATGTCGTGATGGCCTGGTATAACGTGATGCCTGAGCTGTTTTTCGGTGATACTAGCGCCGCTTTTTTTATTCGCTTCGGCTCTTCTGCGAACTCCCGGTACGGTTAATTTTTACCGTTGCGGATCATCTGGCAGTATACCGGTTGCAGGCTGCCGGCAGGGCAGCCAGCGGAGCCTGTCATGAAGCAGACGGATATGGACACCATCTACGAAACGCTCGACCGTGAGGCGATCCCCTGGAACATCGCGGAGCCGCCGGCGGTTCTCGTCGATCTTATCGATCGCGGCGTCGTCAGGCCGTGCACGGCGATCGATTTCGGGTGCGGCACCGGGAATTACGCCCTCTATCTCGCCGCACGCGGTTTTTCGGTCACCGGCATCGACAAGTCCCCGGCGGCGATCCGTATGGCGGAGGAAAAAGCGCGGGAACAGGGGATCGCCTGCCGGTTTCTCGTGGCGGACATCCTCGGCGATCTCCTGGATCTGGTCGCCCCCGCTGATTTCGCCTACGACTGGGAGGTTTTGCACCACATCTACCCGGGGGACCGGGAGCGGTACGTAAAAAACGTGCAGCGGCTCCTCAATCCCGGCGGGCAGTATCTCTCCGTCTGCTTCGCCGAGTCCGACCCGCAGTTCGGGGGGACGGGGAAGTACCGGACGACGCCCATCGGCACGGTGCTGTATTTCTCCTCGGAACGCGAGCTCGAAGACCTGTTTTCGCGGCATTTCGAGATCATCGACCTGAAAATCATCGAGGTCCCCGGAAAAACCGCACCGCACCGGGCGGTGTACGCGTTCATGCGTCGGAGCTGACCCGCTCCCCCTGCACGGCAGCGGGGCTGTATCCCGGGGCACCTCACTCGCAGATCCGGTGCGGGGCCGTCGCCGGGTCCTGCAAGTAGCAGACGATCCGGTCGATGATCTCGGGATTGGCCGGCATCATGATATGGCAGTAGCGTTGCGGCGGTACCATGCAGCGGTCCGGGTCTGCGGGCAGGACGTCGAGGCCGGCGCCGGGAAGGCGGGCGTCGGCATGCGAGATGACGCCGTCGCCGGCGTAGGAGGTATGCCAGCGGCCGTTTTCGTACTCCCAGGTCCTGCCCTGAAACGGCGGGAAGAATGCCTCGTTTTGGGCCCTGTTCTCGGTGACGATCATCCGGTACAGGATATCGCCGCGGGTCCCTGCAGAACGCAGCTCGGCGGTTGTCGCGCTGGCCGGGCGGAGCGCCTGCACGATGAGATCCTCGGCAGGATTGTACTTCCGCGGGACAAAAACACCGGCAAGCGTTGCGAGGACCTCTTTTCCGTGGACGGGATCGTTGAACAGCTCTGCCATCGCGGAGCCGTTGTTCGGCGGCCCGAGTGCGATGAACTGCCTGACCCGCTCGCTTTTGCCTTTTCCGTCGAGGACTTCGAGCATGTACCGGACGATAAACCCGCCGGTGGAATGGGAGATGATGTCGACGGGGCCCCGGTACCCGGAACCGGCCCGCATCTCCGCGATATACTGCTGCAGGGCCTGCGCTATCGCTGCCGGATGCACGTTGCCCATGCCGGAGAAATCGAAGTTCCAGCACGGTATCGATTCCGCGGCAAGGCGGGAGGCCAGCTTCTTCCAGACGGCGGGGCTGCTTTTCCAGCCGTGGACCAGCACGGCCGGAGAGCTGCAGGTATTCACGTATAAATCTGGTGTCGCGGACACGAAATATTTTTCAATACGGGATGATGGCAGTGCCCCCGCCTCCGGCCTGAAACGGGGCGGGAATGTCTTATCTACAATACATTATGTAAAAGTATATTTACTATCAGTACCATACCGGAGTCAGAAACGAGAGTGTTCCTCTCCTGCCTCTATCGACGACGCGGAGGAATCAGACTGATAGAATTTAACCACCTGACCAAGACCTACAACGGCATCAACGCCGTGGACAACCTCTCGCTGGTCATCCGGAGCGGTGACGTCTACGGGTTGCTCGGCCCGAACGGAGCGGGAAAAAGCACGACCATTCTCATGCTCTGCGGGCTCATCCAGCCGACCTCCGGCGAGTGCCTGATCAACGGCGTTGAGGTCTCGAAAAACCCGATCGACGTGAAAAGGATCATCGGGTACATGCCCGAAGACGTGGGATTCTACGCGAATCTTACGGCGGCGCAGAATCTTCATTTTTTCGGGCGCCTCTACGGCATGCCTGAAAAAGAGCGGGAAGAAAGGATCGCATCGCTGCTCCGGCTCGTCGGGCTGGGCGGTGTTGAGAAAAAAGTGGGAGGGTTTTCAAAGGGCATGCGGCAGCGGCTCGGGATTGCAAAAACGCTCATCAACGATCCCGAGGTCATCATCCTGGACGAACCGACGGCAAACCTCGATCCCCCGGGCGTTGCCGATTACCGGAACATCATCAGGCAGATATCGGATTCCGGAAAAACGGTGCTTGTCTCCTCGCACATCCTCTCCGAAGTCAGCAAAGTCTGCACAAAGATCGGGATCATGCATAACGGCAGGCTGATCCACGAAGGGCAGTGGCAGGACTTTGCGGAATCCGTCAACGCCATGCACCTTCCCGAGATGAAGATCAACGTGGAGACGACCTCCCCGATGCCCGACCTGAAAAACCCGGGGATTATCAGGGCCGAGTACGCACCCGGCAGGCGGAGGGCGAAGATCGTCGCATCGTCGGATATCCGGGCGGAGCTCTCGGAAGAGCTGTTTTCGCACAGCATTATCCCGAAAGAGATGGCGTTGGATGCCACAACGGTGGAGGACGCGATCCTCTCCTTCTATCACGATCAGGAGGCCTGACGGTGCGATCGAAAGGCCTGTTCGTCATTGCCGAAAAGGAGTTCATGGATCACATCTACAGCCGCAAATTCCTGATGATCCTTTCGATCATCCTGATTGTGGCGATAATCGGCATGATTACCGGTTCGGCCGAATATAACCAGCAGATTGAGGACTACAATGAAAACCAGGCGGAAGCGGTTGATACCGGCGGCTTTACCGGCTTTATGGGATTCAAGCCCTCGCTGATGACCATATTCGGCAGTGTCGGCGACCTCCTGATGAGCCTGGGTGCGATTCTCGGTATCGCGATGGGCTTCGATCTCATTACCCGCGAAAAAGAGAGCAAGTCCTTAAAAATCCTCCTGTCGCACCCGATCTATCGCGATGAGGTCATCAACGGAAAGGCAATCGGCGGCATTTCGGCACTGTTCGTGGCTCTGCTGGTCACCGGCCTTATTGCAGTCGCCATCCTTCTCATCTTCGGCATCGTCCCTTCGGGCGATGAACTCTTCCCGATCCTGCTCTTCGGGATTGCCGCCTTTCTGATGATCTTTTCCTACTTCGCCATCGCGCTCTTTATGTCGACGGTCTCCGAGGACAGCGGCAATTCCCTGATCTACACCCTGATCGTCTTCATCTTCCTCTCCATTCTCCTCCCGGTCTTCGTTGCCGACACGACCATCGACATCATCGTCGGAGAAGCCCCGGAATATCCCGAAGAGCTCATGGAGGAGTTCCGGGGTTCCATGCGGGCAGGCGGGGGGGCTCCCGGCATGGATCGTTCGGCACTCGAAAACAACGAGGCATGGGTGCAGTACAGGGCCGAGATGCAGGATTACTGGAATAAACGGCAGTCGGTTTCGGATTTCATCACCCTGCTCTCCCCCACCAGCAATTTCGAGCACATCACCGACAGCCTGTCCGGCGGCGGCCCGGATACGATGAGAACCCGCGAAGGCGCGTTTACCTATGCCGACACCGGCGATGAGACCGCAGGCCCCCTCGATATACTCGGCAGTCTTGCGAAAAACCTTGTGGCACTGATTGTTGTTCCGGCCCTGTTCTTCGGCCTTGCCTATGTACGGTTCATGAGGCTTGATGTGAGGTAGCGACTATGACGCGATGTTCAACACGATCCATGAGAGCCGCCGGTTCCCTCGTACTGGCAGTATTGCTGCTGGTGCCGGTGCCGGTGTTTGCAGCGGACACGGACAGTTTTACGAGCAATGTCGAACTGACCTGCACGTATCCGGGAAAGATCATCGAGGCCGGTGAAACGGTCACCTTCGACCTCGAAATCGAAAACAACAGGGGGACAGACCCCAAAAAAATCCGCATCGACACTTTTAAAGGCGAGGAGGACTGGAAGTTCCACTTCTACGCCGGGAGTTACGAGATCGACCGGCTGGCCATGAAGGCGGGCCAGTCGGTGACGGTGACCCTGGAGATCGACACTGCCGGCGACACGCCGGTCGATACCTACCCGGTCAGGGTGTCGATAGACGATGCGAGACTCTGGCTCTATATCACGATCGACGAGACCCATGCGGGCGAGATGGGCGTTCTGGTTGCGGAGGTGGTCGATGACCAGGGCGAACCCATCGAGGGAGCCACGATCAAAGTCTTCGAAGAGAATTCCGATGATTTCGTCACGTCCGTTCTCACGACCTCCGACGGGAAAGTGCGGACCGAGATCGAACAGGGGGATTATGACCTCGTGGTCGAACGGGAAGGCTACCGGAGCACGGAAAAGGATGAAGTCTGCATAAAATGCGGCTATACGGAGGACGTCGGGACGATCATGCTCGAGAAAAAGACCTACGGTCTTTTGGTGGAGTTCCGGACCCCGGTCGTGACAACCACATCCGATGAAAATCCCGTGTTCGAAGCCACCATCACGAATGTCGGAAAAAGCGACGACATCATCGAGCTTGGCTGCAGTGACGCGCCCGACGAATGGTATTTCAAATACAAGGAGACCAGCGACGGATCGAAGAGCATCTCAAGCCTGTATATAGAATCGGGCGATACAAAAACGATATACCTCGAGGCGATCCCTCCCAATTCCGTGGCAAACGGGCAGTATGCATTCTCCGCAACGTTCGGGTCTTCCGATTATCTCTATGAAGAGCCGCTGGAGGCGAGAATATCGGGAACATCCAACCTGGTGGTATTTTCGGAGAAATACAAATACGAAATCACCAAGGGCGAAACCGTCGAGATTCCCGTCCAGATCACGAACAACGGAAACGGAGATGCCCTGACGAAGGTCCAGACGGTCGTGACGACGCCCGACGGATGGAGCGTGGATGTCTCGCCGGAAGAGATCACCTCCATCGGGCCGGGGGAGAAAAAAACCGTGACCGTCACCGTGGTGCCGCCGGCCAACATCGCGGCATCGGAATACAAGATCACCTTAAACGTGGTCTCCGATGAGGAGGAGGAAAGCGATGACATCAGGATCATTATCAAAGAACAGTCGTATGTCGGCATCATCGGCATTCTTCTTCTGGGCGTCATCGCCGGCGGCGTGTTCTACTTCTTCAGAAAGCATGCCCGGAGATAGGATTTCATCCCTCTTTTCTGCCTTAATGCGGGATCTGATGCGGCATCAGCGCCCAAAAATCAATCTTCAACAGGTTCCGCACCGGGCCCCTTGAAATCCGCAACATAGGTGACGCGCCTGAGAACGTCGGGATCGATATCGTCCTTTGCC
>JAAEEQ010000103.1 GCA_013415665.1 Methanomicrobiales archaeon | reverse complement strand
CAATCAAGGTCAGGGTGGTCGAGACGAAGGCGCTCGATGACGGCAAGGCCGACGCCGTCGTTTCCCATCAGCGGATTGCCACACCCGATGATCCGTACTTTTTTTTCCGGCATTGGCACCTCAGAGAATCCCCGTTTTCGTGCAACTATTGGCAGCGGGTGACAAAGAAGATGACGGCCCGGCGGCGGGTGCACCCTGCCTTTTTTTGCCATTTGTTTGTAGAAGGCTTTTTTGCCATTTGTTTGTAGAAGGCTTATCTTCGTACAGTGACAATCTTCCTGTCAGGTGGCTTGTTGTGCAGGTATCGATGAAACTCGAAATGAAGGATGCACCCGGACAGCTCGTGGCAGCCTTAAAGCCGGTCTCGCTCGTCGGCGGCAATATCGTTGCGGTCATACATCAGCATGACCCGCAGCATCTCTCCGATACCATCGACGTGCAGATCGTGCTCGAACTGCCGGAAGGCAAACTCGAAACCCTCGTCAACCTGATCCGGAACGAAGGCGTCAATATCCTTCGCATCGGCGAAGAACGGCTGCTGGTCCGCCATTCCGTCATTCTCATCGGCCACCTCATGCACACGGATCTTTCGGATACGGTCGATCGCATCGATACCACCGGATTTGCCGAGGTGGCGGAGCTGCACCTGGTCATGCCGGCCATCGATCAGCCCTCATCGGCAAAGATCACGATCAAATCCACGAGCGATGAGGCGATGGGGGAGGCGCTCGCGATTCTCCGCGAGGTCGCCCGGCAGAAAAAACTGATGATCATCGAACCCCTGGAGGACCATCAATGAAGATTGCTCTCATCGGTTTCGGATCCGTCGGCAGAGGCAAAAGCGGCATCATCAGTGCCGGCGGCATTGATATGCGGGCGGTTTTGGACCGGAAAAAGGCCACCGGCATGTGCGGCACCCCCGGCATTTCGGCATGGGATGTCATTACCACGGCCGACTACGACCTCCTTATCGAGGTCACCCCGACCGATGCCACGACCGGCGAGCCTGCCCTGACGTACATCCGCGAAGCCCTTGCTGCCGGGCGGCATGTGGTTACGTCGAACAAGGGCCCCATCGCCGTTGCCTTCCACGAGCTTTCCCGTCTTGCCGCGGAGAAAAACGTCCAGCTCCGCTACGAGGCGACCGTCTGCGGCGCTGTTCCCATCATGAAGGCCCTTGAACACGGCCTTGCCGGAAACGAGATCATCAAGATCTCCGGGGTCTTCAACGGCACCTGCAACTATATCCTCACCCGGATGGCCGATGAAGGGCTCACCTACCAGCAGGCGCTCATGGAAGCGCGTGAACTGGGGTACGCGGAGGCCGATCCGACATATGACGTGCAGGGCATCGATGCCGCCATCAAACTGGTCATCCTCGCAAATACCGTCTGGGGGCTCTCAACCACCCTTGACGACGTTGACATTACCGGGATTGACAGCCTCACCCTGGCTGCGCTCGAACTGGCGGACGGACAGGAGTGCACGATCCGGCTTATCGGCGAGATTATTCCGAAAAAGAATATTCTCAGGATTTCACCGCGCATCATGCCGAAGAACCATCCGCTGGTTGTTTCGGGAACCCTCAATGCGGTGATGGTCGACACCGACATGGCAGGCGAGGTGACGCTGATCGGAAAAGGAGCCGGTTCCCGCGAGACCGCAAGCGCCATTATTTCGGATGTTCTGTTCATCCGTGATTACCATGTCAAGCGTTCTTGAGCGCAGGCGCGAATACCTCAGGCTGATGCGGCAGCTGACGCTGAAAAATGGTTTTTTTACGGTTGCAGACATCGCGGACCTCAAAGGCCACCCGCGGAGCACGGTGCAGGACTGGGTCAACCGCCTCATCGATGAACAGTGCGTCATCCAGAAAGAGGAGAAACGGGGACGGGCGCCGGCCCGGTATGTCGCGAGCAGCGCGATGCTCTCGAGCACCTGCAAGAGAATTTTCACGACCGTCGACGGCGATACGGTGGCGATTTACCATGAGTGCCGCAGCAGCGGGTGTGCGGCATTCTGCGCCTATCACCACCGGCAGGCCGGCGGCGTGCTTGCCGGTGTTTCGCGCGACGGCATGCTGCTCTACGAATACGCGACAATCGGAAGCGGCAGCGCCGACATCGGGCTCTATCCCTCGTCCGCGGTCGGCGTCACCGGCATCCGCAAGGAAAACGGGTACATCGTGCAGCAGATACGCTGCATCGGCGGACCGGCATACTCGCTGACGGAGATGATGGGGATGGCGCAGGGAGTCGTTGCCATCAGCTCTCAAAAGAGGGGGCCGCTCGTCGAAGGCGAGGTCGTCACGCGGGCGCTCACGCACATCATCATCGGCATCGACGACACCGACAGCCGCGATGCCGGCGCTACCTTCGCCCTCGCCCTCAGCCTGCTCCAGCTGCTCGGAAAGATGGACGGGGTCATCCCCATCGGGCACCATGTCGCGATGCTGCACCCGTCCTGTCCGGATCGGACGGCAGGCAATTCCTGCAGCTTTATCGAACTCGCGGCGGAAGAGCACATGATCGCCTCCATTCACGACTCGGCGGTCAGGTTCGTTGCCGAGGAATCGCTCTCACCCGAGTGGGGCGTTGCAATCAAGCACGGGTTCATCATCCCCGACGGGCTTCGGGCGTTCGGGTATGCGGCACGGAGGTCCGGGGTCACGCCAGCCGCGGCTGCAGCCACCGCCGCGGAATTCGGCATCACGCTTGCGGGGAGGCGGGGCGTCATCGGTGCGCTCGCTGCCGTCAGCCTCTGCGGGCATTCCAATACGTTCCTGCTGGACCCGGCACGAGAGCCTTAAGGACCGCAAACGGCGATATAAAAAAGAGAGGTGCTGCTCTGACCCTTATTCCCTGAGCAGCACGTGGATTGTCATCGATTCCGCTTCGAAGAACGTCCGGCAGAACTCTGCCATAACACCGGGTGCATATTCCTTGCAGCTGAATATGTCGAGATATGCTGCATTAGTCTCATTCGCAAAGTGCCCCGAGACCAGCGACGTTTCGATCAGCTGGGTCATCGAGTATCCTGCAACGCGCTCACACGGCCCGAAGTGGATAATCTGGGGTTCGCCGAAGCGTTTCATGTCGATAAGATCGCAGAGCTCGATGATGAACTGGCGGATCTTTTCGGGGTTTCGGATCGTCTCCGGATTACAGTTTCTCAGGTCGACGCTGGTGTAGAGTCCCCATGCATCGGCTGTCTTGAATCGGGCGATAATCTCATCGTCGCTGGCCTGTTCCGGCAAAGGTATGCCTTCAAGTTTGTGTGATGGCAGATCTATCATGCAAAATAAGGAGTATATGTGAGGATTTAAAGGTTTGTATCAAGATACACCGTTTAAATCAAAAACAAAGCTAAATTAAGGTTCTAAATTCGATATTAAGACTCTATAAATGCCCTATGTAAAAAATAAATGTGAATTTTTGTCCGATGAAAAAATATGCCCAAAAAGGGCGTATCTTTCTTTGATGTACTTTAATTCGTTTAAAATGAGTTTAAATTGCTTTTGCGCGGTTTATAGTTGCCCCTTTTGAAAAAAGATGACTTTGTACGGCTGGATTATGAAACGGTCTGATATATGCCAGTTAAAAAAAGCGCTTCTGGCCCCCCTTCTGCCGCCCCGCTCCGGCGGCAGCGGACCCCCCCGCGTGCCTGCCGGCACCCCCTCAGGACCGGTGCGTGATGCTAATATGATCTCACTGCCCATAGTTGCACATCCACCGCTACGTGGTACCGGAGGCAATGCATTGGCACCCTGGCAACTCGTCTTTTCGCTGGTCCCCGCACTCATCCTGTTCCTTTACGGCATCGAACACTTTTCACAGGAAATCCTTGCCGTCGCAAAGGGAAAATTCGGCAGGCTGCTCGGATCCCTGACAGCAACGCCGGTGAAGGGTGCCGTTCTCGGCGCCGGCGTCACTGCCCTTGTCCAGTCGAGCGCCGCGACCACGGTGATTACCATCGGGCTGGTCAACGCCGGCATCATCTCATTCCTGCAGAGCCTCGGGATCATCATCGGTTCAAATATCGGAACCACCATCACGGCCCAGCTGGTGGCGTTCAAACTGACGGCTTTCGGGCCCGCTTTCATTGTCCTCGGGTTTTTGATCGGGCTCTTCGGACGGCAGTACCGGTTCCTTGGAAAGCCGATCTTCTACTTCGGGCTGGTCTTTTTCAGCCTTTCACTGCTCTCGGACACCCTGCTGCCCTACCAGAATGATCCGGAAATTATCAGCCTGCTCTCCCAATACTCGACCATTCCCCTCGCACTGCTCGCCGGATTCCTTTTCACGGTGATGGTCCAGTCCAGCTCGGTGACATCGGGTATTGTCGTGCTGCTCGCACAGGGAGGGTTCATCACGCTCCCGCATGCCATACTGCTGCTTTTCGGTGCAAATATCGGGTCGACGACGACATCGCTGGTCGCATCCGCCCCCATGGGGCTGTATGCCCGCCGGTCTGCCACCGCCCATTTTCTCTTCAACATCGGGGGTGTCCTGCTGGTGCTTCCGTTCCTTTCGCAGTTCGAATCGCTGGTCCTGTTTTTCGGCGGTACCGACGCACAGCATGTTGCCAATGCGCATCTCCTCTTCAACCTCATAGCCGCGGTCGTTTTCCTTCTTCTGATACGGCAGTTCGCAGCGGTTGTGGAGCGGATCATCCCGGGCACGGAACGCGAGGTGCTCTTAAAAACCACATACCTCACAGAGGATCTCCCCGATGACAATTCGGTGGCATTCGAGCAGATCGAAAAAGAAATCCAGCGTTCTTTCGAGATTACCCGGGAGCTTTTTGCCGATGCCGTTCGCCTGCTTTCGGAAGACAGCCGGGACGTGCGCCAGAAAACGGCGAAGCTGAGGGCCCTTGCCCTGTACCTCGACGAGGAGATCGAACGGGCGCTCCGGAGGATCTCCCGGAGGCGCCTCTCCCCGCAGGACGCGACCCGGGCCGTGCTCTATATCCGGATGTCCAACCTCATCACCCGCCTCGGCGACTGGGGATATGACTTTACCGAGACGATCGGCAGCAACGGGCAGAGAAGCGCGGCAACGCCTGCCGACCTGAAACACGAGGTTATCGAGACGTATGCTGTTTTTGAAAAGAATATGCAGGCACTGGCGACAACATTTCCCGGCATGCTCCCCGAGATCCGGGACGCTATCAAGCATAATGACATGCTCCTCCGCGAGCGGCTGAACCGGAATTACCAGCTCGAACTCGGGCATCTCACCAAGGATGACGAATTTGCGGACAGTATTGTGGTCGACCTGCTCTCAATTATCGAGAATGCCAACGGCATCGTGCATGTCATGCGTAAACTCGCGGAAATGTACTCCAGCCTCTCGACGATGGCGGTCCAGGGGCTTGCAGACGAGAACAATCATTCGGAATAACCGGTGCCGCCTTCCGCATCCCCCATAAGAATATCGTACGCCGCGACGGAGAGCGCTGTAAAGAGCGGGCCGAGAATGAATCCGATCACGCCGAGCAGGGCGAGGCCGCCGAGAACGCCGATCATCATCAGGACGGGATGAATGGCCGTCCGCCGCCCCATGAGCCGGGGGCGAAGGAAAAAGTCGGCCGAGAGGGATATCGCCGGGTAGGCGATGACGATGAGGTAGAGAAAACCGCGGGTATCCCCGATCGAAAGGGCGAACAGGGCAAGGACGGCAATCAGGACCTGGGGGCCGAGCACGGGAATCAGTTGAAAAAGCCCGGCAATCAGGGAAAAGAGAATGATATGCCCGTAACCGAGGACATAGAAGACGGGGAGGGACACAACGAAGGTGAAGAGGGAGACCTGAAAGGAGACGACATAGACCGAATAGAGCGTGTCACCGGTAATCCGCATGAGCCTGTTGACCGCCCCGAGGGCGTGCTCCGGGAGCCTGCGCAGGATTTGCGCGAGCATTTCCTCTCCTTTGAGCATGAAGAGGTAAAAGCTGCAGAAGAAGATGATGACCTGCACGATCAGAAACGGCAGGTACAGTGCGACGCCGGAGACATACCCGATGATGAACTGGACGAGCCCTTTGAGGGCACCGGCGATCTCCGCCGCGATTTGCGTAAGATACGGGCTGTTCTTCAGGAACAGTTCGATTGCCGTGATGATTCCCGTAATCAGCTGCGTAAGGGCGTCGGCATTGGTGTAGATGAAATAGGCGATCCCGAAAACAAGGACCGTGAGCAGCAGGAATATGCCGCCCGTCGTCACTCCGGCCGAAAGGGCGGGGGAGATGTGGCGGGAGAGCCGCCGGTGTACCGGGAGGCAGACAACTGCAAACGACATGCTCAGGATAAGGACGCTCATCAACGGCCAGAGCGTGATGGTCACGGCAAGGAAGATCAGGC
>JAAEEQ010000102.1 GCA_013415665.1 Methanomicrobiales archaeon | reverse complement strand
GCACGGTACGCCCGGATGCGCACCGGCACCGGCGATGTCACGCTGGTCATCGGCACCGAGGCGCAGACCATCTGCGAGGGCTTCCCGGCCGACGAGGTGTCCCGCGCCATCAGGGAAATCAGGCCCGCCCAAGTCGTCCTCGTGGGCGACATTCCGGCGGATGCCTGCCGGGGCGTCCCGTGCCGGCGGGCGGAGGATCTTGCCGAAGGGACCGCCCTTGCGGCCGAAATGGCAGGCGATGGAATCATCGTCCTTGCCGTCAAGACATGGAGATAAGAGACATGCAGTACATTCAGCCACGACCAAGTTCCATCGTTGCAGCGCTGTACACGGCACGGGATCTCGGCGTCGACCTCGCCGTGCTGCACGGCCCGTCGGGGTGCTCGTTCAAGCACGCCCGCCTGCTCGAGGAGGACGGCATGCGGGTGCTCACCACCTCGCTTGCCGACAACGAGTTCATCTTCGGGGGGCAGAGCGCGCTTGAGAAGGTGCTCAGATACGCCGAAGAAACGTTCAGCCCCACACGGATAGCCGTCGTCGGCACCTGTGTCGCGATGATCATCGGCGAAGACCTTGAGGCCGCGGTCATCGACGCGGGCATCACCACCCCGACCATCGCGGTCGACATCCACGCGGGGTTCCGCGAAAATATCGAGGGTGTCATGGCGACCCTCGAAGCGGCGGCGGCGGCCGGATGGATCAGTGCGGATGAGCTGGAGCGGCAGCGCGTGCTGCTCGCGAAGGCAAACGAAGTCGAACGCCTTCGCGGTGCCGCATACAAGCCCTACGTCGCCCCATCGCGCGGCGATCTCAAGCACACCGTCGCCCGGCGGCTCGTCGAGCTCGCCGATGCGGGTAAAAAGGGTGTTGCGGTCATGAATGCCAAAAAAGAGACCGCATATATGTTTGCCGACATCCTCGTCGCCCTTGCGGAGATATGCCCGGATGCCGATATCACCTATATCGCCAACCTCGAGGCCCGCGGCCTTCCCAAGACCAGAAACGACGCCGCAACAATCCTCGCCGGCATGGCAGAGCGCGGGTGCGAGCCGGAACTGCTCGGTGCGCTGGACGAGTACGGTGCGAACGGCGATGCCATCGGGGAACGCCTCCGGGCACTGCAGCCCGACTTCGCCCTCCTCGTGGGCGTCCCCCACGCCGTGCCGCCGGAGTATACTGGCGGCATCGAGGTGTTTTCGGTGACGAACGGGCCCCGGCAGGTCGAGCCCCTGCGATCCATCGGGCATGCGCACGTCGTCGTCGAGATCGACCTTCACCCCAAGACTCTCGGCGTGCGCGAGATCGTCGAGAGCGAGTTCGGTGCGGTTCTCCGGAGCATGCGATGAAAGGGCTCCTCATCACCGGCGACCGATCGGGAAGCGGCAAGACCAGCATCACGCTTGCCCTGGCGGCGCTCCTTGCCCGTTCCCGGCAGGTCCAGACCTTCAAGGTGGGAATGGATTACATCGATCCCTCCTACCTGACCGGCGTCACCGGCAGGCCCTGCCGGAACCTCGACAGTTTTGTCCATTCCGATGCACAGATCCGCGATATCGTCACCAACGGGTGCGCAGGCGCCGATTTCGCCCTCGTCGAAGGGGTGCGGGGGCTGTACGAGGGTGCGGAAGCCCTCTCCGATCGCGGCACGACCGCCGATATCGCCAAAAAGCTCTCCCTCAATGTCATTCTCGTGGTCAGCGCGAGCAGCATCACCCGGAGCGCCGCCGCGATCGTGAAGGGGTTCATGGCGTTCGACCCGGCAGTGCGGATCAGGGGGGTCATCCTAAACAACATCGGGAGCAGGGTGCACCGGGACAAAGCGGTGACCGCAATCGAGCACTACTGCGGGATACCCGTCATCGGCGCCATCCCGCGGAGCAGGGAGATGCACCTGACCATGCGGCACCTCGGCCTGGTGCCGTACCTCGAAGGGAAGGGCAGCGGGGCGTTCCGGCAGAGCATCGAAGCGGTTGTCGACGTTATCGGCAGCCATGTCGACATCGACGCCCTGCTCGAATGCGCCGGCGACATCCCGGTCGCGGATACGAGGCCTCCGGAATTTTCCCCGGCCCCCGCAGACGTGACGATCGGGGTCGCGCTCGATGAGGCATTCAATTTTTATTACGCCGATCTCTTCGATATCCTTGCTTCGCTCGGCGCGAAGGTCGTGCCGTTCTCCCCCATCCATGACGGCCTCCCCGACGCGGACGGCTACATCCTCGGCGGGGGCTATCCCGAGCTCTATGCCGGCCCCCTCGAGGCAAATGACCGCATGCGGGAGGCACTCCTCGAGGTATCGCGCTCTGATGTGCCGGTGTACGCGGAATGCGGCGGCCTCCTGTACCTGACGGACCGCATCATCCTCCGGGAAGGGTACCAGGACCGCGATCACGACGAGGCATTTTCGATGTGCGGGGTCTTTGCAGGCGAAACGCGGATGCCCGCCCGCCGCGTCATCGGCTACGTGGAGGGGATCGCATCGGCAAAAAGCCCGCTTGGCCCCGGAAAGTTTGCCGGGCACGAATTCCACCATACCGATGTGGTTCTTGCCCCCGGCACCCGCTACGCCTACCGGCTCTCCCGGGGGATCGGGATTTTGGATACCTGCGACGGTGCGGTCATCAACCGCACGCAGGGCAGTTACACCCATCTGCATCCCGTCGCCAGCAGGGATCTCTTCGCCCGGTTTGTCGACCGGTGCAGGCACCCGGGCTGACGTGGTGCACCAACACCTCATTTTCTCCGGCTCTTCTGCCGTCGTGGTGCAGCACTGAACGCAAAAAATACCTACCATGACTGCGCATGAAAACATATGTTCGTGTACATCGACGGCAAGTACCTCCCCGAGGGCGAAGCCAAGGTTTCAGTCTTTGATCACGGCCTTTTGTACGGTGACGGTGTGTTTGAGGGAATCCGTGCCTACAACGGCCGTGTGTTCCGGTTACAGGACCACATCGACCGCCTTTACGACTCTGCAAAGACCATCGACATGGAGATCCCCCTCTCCAAGGACGAATTTTCCGGGGTCATCCTCGAAACGATGCGGAGAAACAACCTCAAGGACGGCTACATCCGCCCGATCGTTACCCGCGGAGCAGGCACCATGGGCCTCGACCCGAGAAAATGCCCGAAACCCACCGTCATCTGCATCACCATCGCATGGGGGGCGATGTACGGCGATCTCTACGAGAAGGGGCTTACTGCCGTCTCCGTCTCGGTCAGGAGAAACCCCGCCGAGTCCATGCCCCCGAACGTGAAAAGCCTGAACTATCTCAACAATATTCTCGCCAAGATAGAAGCGAACTACAAGGGCGGCGACGAGGCGATCCTCTTCGACACCAACGGGTACGTTTCGGAAGGCTCGGGAGACAACATCTTCGTTGTGAAAAACGGCGTGCTGATCACGCCCCCGACGCTCAACAACCTCCGCGGCATCACCCGGCAGGTGGTCCTCGAGATCGCCGAGACGCTCGGCCTTCCTTTAAAAGAGCAGAACATCGGTTACTTCGATCTCTACACCGCCGACGAGGTCATGGTCACCGGCACCGCTGCGGAGGTCGCTCCCATCACCCTTATCGACGGCAGGAAGATCGGCACCGGCCGGCCCGGCCCCATCACCAAGCAGCTGATGGCGTCGTTCCGCACCATTGCCGACAACGAAGGCACGCCGATCTAGGGCGATTGGCCCACCTCACCCTTTTTTCCGGCACACCGGGAGCACCGCTCCCCCGTCCCGGCATCCCACCCGTACGACCGGGAAGGGCCCGTTCCACAATGTATTTATCAGATTCCGGCGTATAGAATAAGGCACGAAGTGCAAAGCTGCTATAGTGTAGGGGCCAATCATGTCGGCCTTTCACGCCGACGACTGGGGTTCAAATCCCCATAGCAGCACTTTTCCAGCATTTTACACCCTGATTTTGAAAAGTAGTTTTCCGATACGTTTATTCCGGCAGAGGAATCTCCCGGAGACCGGAACACCGCTGCGAAAGATCTCTCCGCGTATTTTCAGGGTTCGCTGCTCCCTTTCCTCTGGAATCCAAAGAATTATAATCAAGGGGGAATATTATGACTCGTTAATCAAGGACTGAGGTTTATGGGATTTGTTGAGGAATTCAGGGCCTTTATTGCCCGTGGCAACGTAATCGAACTGGCGGTCGCATTCATCATCGGCGGTGCGTTCGGGAAGATCGTATCCTCGCTGGTCAACGACGTGGTGATGCCGCCGATAGGGCTTCTGCTTGGCAATGTCGATTTTTCCAATATGTTCATCGATCTCTCCGGTCAGGGCTTTACCAGCCTTACGGCAGCGAAGGATGCGGGTGCGCCGGTCGTGGCGTACGGATTGTTCATCAACACGATCATCGAATTCCTGATCATTGCCGTCGTGATATTCCTGCTTGTCCGGCAGATCAACAAGATGCAGAAGAAGGAAGAAGCAAAGCCCGCTCCGCCGCCCGAACCGAGCAAAGAGGTCGTCCTGCTGACCGAGATCAGGGATCTGCTCAAAAAGTAACACATCCACCACGTTTTTTGCGGTTTTCCTGTCATTTCATGCTCTCTCCTCCACGCCGTATTCAAAAAAGACCGTCGCGGATTTGAGGAATAAGGAAATTACGGTGGAGCTTTCCCGGCTGAGGGTGCAGCGCAGTGCAGAAGGACGCCGGCAGGGTTATATGGGCTGTTCCGTCCATTCCCTGCCTTCTGTGGTCAGCGAGTAGATGATCCAGTTCCCCTGCTGCTCTCCCCGGATCAGTCCCGCATTTTTCAGGACACCGAGGTGATAGGAGAGCTTAGAGTCCGCGATAACGAGAACGGCCTTGATGACACAGACGCAGAGCGGCTGGACGCCGAGCATGGCGAGGATTTTTAAGCGGATCGGGTCCGCGCAGGCGCGGTGGCGGGCGCTCGACCGCGCCAGCTCTGCGTCGGAAGGCAGCAGCGTTTCAAGCCCTTCGATCCCGCCGCAGGCACAGAGGGACGCCGCAACCTCTTCCGGAATCCCGGGCACCGGCGGTTCGCTGGCGTCAGTTGCTGCAGTGCGTCGTCGGCCGGCCATTGCACCTGAATATGACGTATCCGGGCGGATAAGCGTTCCGGTTACCTGCAGGAAGTCCTATTTTGCCCTTTTTTGAGGCACTCAGGCATTTGTATGCCTCTTTTCGGTATCACAAGTATTTCAAAAATGTTTGAAACAACAATCTTTAACTATCTTCTCCCCCAACAGTATTTCAAACAAAATTGAAATTTCCCTGTCTGGATCGGTCCCCCGTCCGTCGATCACCTGCCGGCTGAGCCCGGGTGAGAGGAGGGGCGTGCACCGTACTTCATGAAGCATCACGACCACACGGAGAAGAGATCATGATCGAATCGCTTGTCGGATCGTTGCTGATGGGATGGGAGACCCTGTTCGGGATCTTGCCGACCAGCTGCGGGAAGAAGAAGCTGCAGGCCCTCGGCATCGAGCCGGAGCTGCATCTGGTCGCCACCGACTGCGGGATCGCGAAGCGGGGGATGGAGGATCCGGACTACGCCGAGATCGACCGGCTCGCGGCCGCCG
>JAAEEQ010000101.1 GCA_013415665.1 Methanomicrobiales archaeon | reverse complement strand
CGGGGACGAACCCCGTAAAGATCATGTTCGGGCCGCAGGCACGCTTCATCCGCTGGATCCCGAAATACCCTTTCGAAAAGATGCCGTAAGGAAACCCGCCCACCCACACCCACGTGGTGTCGGGATACGCGTTGGCGCACGCCATGATGTCGAAGATCCCTTTCCGGGGCGTCTGCTGGGCCACCGTCAGGGCCACCGTGGCGTCATCGTCGATCCCGTAGTGCTCCCGGAAGGCGGCTCGGCGCCTGGGATCGTGGACGAAGAAATCCCGGTCGACGCCGTTCGGGATGAGGGTGATCGGCACACCGGGCACCATCGCCGCGACCTCGTCGCGGCAGGACTCCGATATGGCGATGATATGGTCGAAGGACCCGTATATCCGGGGGTACTGGCGGTTGATCAGGCCGGCAAAAGCGATGTTGTTCTCGTTGACGCGGGGGGTCGAGTGTGCGGTGAGCACCGAAACGCCGTTATGGCGCCGTTTATGGGCAAGGGCGAAGGGGCCGAAGGTGTGGTAATGCACGAGGTCGAACGGATCGGAACCGGCATTGTACGCGATATCGATATCGTTTCGCCGGCCGAGCGCGTGAAACAGGGAGCGTGCCGCCGTCGCGCAGCCGATATACTTGAAAAACAGCATGTCCTCGACGAAAAAGTTCACGCGCATCAGAGGCCCCGCACGAAATCGATCGCATGCCGTACACAGCCGTCCATGTTCAGGTACTCGAATTCCGAGAACCTGCCGACACAGTCGATGCCCCGTTCCCGGCAGAAGGCACGGATCTTTGCGATATTGTCCCGGTAGGCAAGGTCGTAGACGACATAGGCGAACTGCTGGCGTTCGACCGAGGTATAGACGACATCGGCGGGATCGAGGATGCCCATCGCGGCAAGCCCGTCCACCGCATGGGCGGTGATCGCGTCGTCGCTCATCGCATCGGCCGCATCGCCGGCGTTGTAGGTGATCTCGACGAGGACCGAGGAGTGCCCCGGGGGAGCCGTCCGGGTGCTGTACCCCGACGGGAACGAGACGCGGTTAAAGAGGCCGAGCTCTTTTTCGGGAACGTAGAGCCACGAGTAGGGAGGGACCTCCCCCTTCACGCCGATGCAGACGCAGCAGAGCGAATTGTACTGCAGGCTGTCCGCTGCCTGCCGCACCGCCGGCGGCACATCGCTGCAGCAGGGCAGCAGCGCCTGCACCGGGATCGTCGATATGCAGCGGTCCGCACGGATGACCTCGCTGCCGTCGGAGATGGCGAACCCGTCGCCGTCCCGCCGGACCGACCGGACGGCAAACCCTGTTCGTACCGGGCCGGCAACCGATGCCGCAAGCGCCGTGATGAGCGCTTCGATGCCGCCTTCGACCGGGTAGGAAAAGACCGCCTGGTGGGTGTACCCCTCGGTTTCGATGCCGACGGCGGATTTGATGATGTCCTCGACCGGCGGCCGCGGGATCCTCCCCTCCACCCAGTGGGCGGACATCCGCTCCGCCGGGAAGTTCCAGATTTTTTCGTTGTACGGCACCATGTAGGTCTCGGCGATGCCTTTGCCGAACGTTGCGTAAATCCAGTCGCGGAAATTTTCCGGCGGCGCGAGCTCGCCTTTCTCCGCGGCGATGAGCGTTTTGATAAACTCGTTGATGCAGAAGAAGCAGTCCTCTTTGGGCAGTTCGGCAAGGCCGTTTTCAAACGGGTATTTGACGTACCTGCCTTTATAGTAGATTTTCGTCGCGCGGTGCCGCTGGTCACGGTTCGATGCGAGCGCCGAAAGCAGGAGATCCAGCGCCTCGGTGTCGCGGGAAAAGAGGATGTGCGAGCCGCCGATATCGAACGTAAACCCGGATTCGGTCTTCGACCGGCAGAGGCCCCCGAAACGTTCCTCCTTTTCCAGCACGATCGTCTCATGCCCCGCCGCTTCGAGCAGGTGCGCGAGCACAATCCCCGTCAGTCCGCCGCCGAGTATAGCCCATTTCACGGTATCTAGGTTTGTTTCCCGTTTTTATAAATAGATGGCGGATTGCCGGAAACGAAAAAAGGCGCCGTAGAAAGGGGGAATAGGATTATTTGCCCTGGATAAACCACCCGGTCCGCGTCCGGTCGAGCACGTCGGGGGAGTTTTTCGCGGTTGCGAGGCTCACGACCACCATGACGACGAACGAAATGGCGAGGGCATAGATACTGAAATGCATCGGGAGTTTTGCGACATACTGGTACCAGTACCCGAAGAATCCCGCGGAGACGAGGCCGGCGGCCATGCTGGCGATCGCCCCGGCGGTGGTGGCGGACCGCCAGTAGAGCCCGGCGAGCAGGGGCACGGCGAAGGTGGCGAGCATGACCCCGATGCCCATCCAGATCAGCCACGCGAGCATCTCGGGGGGGTTGACGGCAAGGACCAGCGTCCCCGCAGCGCCCACGAAGACCGCGATCTTGCTCACGGTCAGGACTTCGCGGTCGCTGGCGCCCGGCCTGAGGATATTGCGGTACACGTCCCACCCGAACATGGTCCCGACCGTCAGCATCAGGCGGTCGGTCGTCGACATGACCGCGGCGAGCACGATCACGGCAAATATGGCCCAGACGAAGACGCTCGGGGATGCCGCCTGCACCCCGTACACGAAGATGAAGTCCTGTGCGTTGACAGTCGGGGGGAGCACGATCTGCCCTTCCTCCACCATGACCCTTCCCGCAAACCCGGCGAACTTGACCAGGAACATGACGATGGCGTAGATAACGAACGCGATCAGGGGGGACCACTTGAAATAGCGCGCCTCCCTGGCGGCAAGGACGTTGTTGATGACGTGCGGCGCACAGGCAAGGCCGATCATCAGGAGCAGGCCGAACGACACCAGGAATTCAGGCGTGAACGCCGGTGCGCCTGCGGGCATGTAGGCCTGCGTAAAGACCGGGTTGACGGTGCCGAGCACGTCGTTGACATGCGTTAAGCCCCCTGCCTGCAGGATGACGAGCGGCGCCATGATGATCACCCCGAAGATAAGGATGCCTCCCTGGAACAGCGTCGTCCACGACACGGCGTACAGGCCGCCGATGGTCGTGTACAGCGTGATGACGGCCCCCGAGATGAGCAGCGCCTGCCAGTGGGGGATCTCGAAGAGCCACACGAGGATGATCGAGATCGCGGTGTACTGGCCGACGAGGTAGATGAGCGAGACGATGATGCCCGCCACCGCCGACAGCCCGCGCAGTGCCCGGGGGCTTTCGAAGCGGTGCGCGAAATAGTCCTGGATCGTCATGTACCCTTCCGCTTTTCCCACCGTGTTGAGCTTGACGCCGAAGAAGATGATTGCAAACGAAGCGGCGAGCGGCACGAATATCTGCTCCCAGATCGTCGGCCACCCTGCCGCATACCCGAGCCCCGAGACGCCGAGCAGGGTCATGCCGCTGCAGATGGACGCCACGACAAGGATGGTGAAGACCCAGAACCCGAGCGTTCTGCCCGCGAGGATGTAGTCCTCGGTATTATGGATCTTTTTCGAGGCCCAGCTCCCGATGGCAATCAGGATGACGCAGTAGACGAGAATGACGCCGAGGGTGACCGGGTCCGCGTTCATGGGAGGGCCTCCTCGCGAAACGTCAGCCCCCAGATCAGCAGGAGAACAATGCAGAGGGTGACAGCCCCTCCGACAAGAAGAACGGTGATATCAGGTAATCCGAGAAACATGCTGTGTCATATGTTAGCACGCAGCATAATAACGTCATCGTTCCTGCATCGCGGCATGCCGGGGATTATTTTTCCCCGGCAACGGTTTTCGCGCCGCGCAGGATGGCCACCCGGCCGGTCCGCACGAGCTCCTTGATGCCGAACTGCCGGAGCAGTTTTTCGAGCGCGTCGATTTTATCGGTATTTCCCGTGATTTCGAGCACGATGGTCTTCGTGCCGACATCGATGATCTTTGCACGGAAGATGGTCGCGATCTGCATGATCTCGGCGCGGGACGACCCTGCCTCGGCATGCACCTTAATGAGCGCGAGCTCGCGGGCAACATGGTCGCGGTAGGTGATGTCCGTCACCCTGATGACGTCGATGAGCTTGTTGAGCTGTTTTTTGACCTGCTCGAGGTGGGCATCGTCGCCGATGACCACGATCGTGATCCGCGACATGTTCGGCTCTTCGCAGGTGCCGACGGCAAGGCTCTCGATATTGAAACCGCGCCGTGAAAACAGCCCCGCAACGCGGGAGAGCACGCCTGCCTTGTTCTCGACGAGGACCGAGAGGGTATGCGCTTTCATCGCGGGTGCCCCCCGATCATCTCGTTGATCGCAGCCCCCGCCGGCACCATGGGAAACACGTTCTCCTCGCGCTCGATGCGGAAGTCCAGCAGGTAGGGCCCCTCGTGGTCGATCGCCGTTTCCAGCGCCATGCGGATATCGGCGGCATCATCGACACGCATGCCCTCGATGCCGTAGGCGTTCGCGATCTTCACGAACTCGATGGGCGGCAGCTCGGTGTACGAATACCGGCGGTCATAGAAGAGCTCCTGCCACTGCCGCACCATGCCGAGGTACATGTTGTTGAGGATGACGATCTTGACGGGGATGTCGTACTGCGCCACCGTGCCCAGCTCCTGGATGTTCATCTGGATGGAGCCGTCGCCGGCGATATCGATGACCGTCGCGTCCGGGACCGCCATCTGGGCGCCGATCGCGGCGGGAAACCCGTACCCCATGGTCCCGAGGCCGCCCGAAGTCAGCCAGGTCCGCGGCTTTTTGAAGCAGAAGTACTGCGCCGTCCACATCTGGTTCTGGCCGACTTCGCTGACGATGATCCCCTCCCCGTCCAGCAGCGCCGACAGCTCCCGGATGACCGCCTGCGGGTGCAGGAGCCCGTCGTCCCTGAACTTTAACGGGTGGTTCTGCTTCCAGGCATCGATGGTGGCCCGCCACGGGGTGTTCCCGTCCTTCTGCTCCAGCTGGTGGAGCATCTCGGAAAGAATCGTCTTTGCATCGCCCACGATCGGGACGGTGACCGGTTTGTTCTTGCCGATCTCCGCGGGATCGATGTCGATGTGGATGACGGTCGCGTGGGGGGCGAAGGTCTCGATCTTTCCCGTGACGCGGTCATCGAACCGCACCCCGATGGCAACGAGCAGATCGCACTCCGTAATCGCGAAGTTCGCGTATTCCGTCCCGTGCATCCCGAGCATGCCGAGGTTGAGGGGATGGTCGCAGGGGATGCAGCCGATGCCCATCAGCGTCGTCGTCACGGGGATGCCGAGGCGCTCGGCGAGGGCGACCAGTTCCCCGGACGCCTCGGACGCGATCACGCCGCCGCCGGCATAGATGACCGGGCGCTCGGCACTGCGCAGCAGCGCGATCGCCTTGTCGATCTGGCGGGCGTGCCCGCGGTAGGTGGGCTGGTAGCCCCGCAGGACGATCTTTCCCGGTTCGCCCGCCTCGTCGGGGACATGGTTGGTGTTGACGTCTTTGGGCAGATCGATGAGCACGGGCCCTTTCCTGCCGGTACCGGCGATATAGAACGCCTCCTTCACGACGCCCGGGATCTCGGGCGTGGTCTTCACCAGGTAGTTGTGCTTCGTGACCGGCAGC
>JAAEEQ010000100.1 GCA_013415665.1 Methanomicrobiales archaeon | reverse complement strand
CTGTCCCCTGCCCGTAACCATCCTCGCAAAAACGGTGTTTTTTCGCCGCGGGCAGAAAAAAAGGGCTGTCCTGATCCCGGGCACCCGGTTGTGCGGTCAGGCGCTGCCGGTGCGGGTGAAGAGGTCCCAGTTGACGCTGCCGACTCTTCCTTCCCGGGTGACGTAGTATTCTAAGAGCCGGTCCTTGTTGTCATGCACCGAGAACCAGTAGCTCTGGCGCAGCGTGGTTTTGGTATAGCCGGGAATCAGGGGATAGCTCTCGGTGTCATGGGCGATGATCACCGAGGCGTTGCGGGCAAGCAGGGTATCGATGCCGGTTCCCGGCTGCAGGTAGATGAGGTGGCTGTTGGTCTGGCCGCGGTAGTACCACGGCAGGGGCCAGTAGCTGTCGGTGGTGATGATGGCGCGATCGGCGCCGTCGATGGCAGCCATAATCGTACGGAGCTCCTCGGAGTTCTGCACCTGCACGATCGGCTCGTTGACGTCCGCCGGGGTAAAGGCGACATGGAGCGTCATGCCGGCGAGGAAAACGGCGGCAATGACGGCAAGCACGGATTTCCACCGGTCGCGGTCCATCCGGTAGACCGCGACGAAGACAAGGGGCAGCAGCTGGTGCAGGATCAGCCACGGCACCTTCTCCCCGATATACGCGTACAGCATCAGCGAACCGAGCATCCAGATGATGCAGAACCGGAAGAACTCCTCCTGCCGGTCGGGGGCGGACGGCATCCCCACCCGGATCAGCCGGTTGAAGACGGCGTCGATCCCCCCGGGCGCTGCACCGTCCGCAGGTTTTGGGGGGAGGACGAACTGAACGAGGGCGATGCATGCAAGCAGCAGGAGGGGCAGCTCGTACAGGCCGAAGAGCATCAGGTAGAAGTACGGCGGCCCGCCGAGCCGCTGCTGCTGGTGCATCGCCGTCCAGTGCTCGATCGCCCGGAGCCACCCGTCGAGGAGCACGTCGGGTGCCTGGAAGAACGACGAGTACAGGACTGCCATGATGCCCGCCCCGAGGACGGCGGCCATCAGCAGGTCTGTCTTCCACCGCGGCGGCAGCCGGATCGCTCCCCGCCATGCCGCGTAGGCACCATAGAGCACGAAGATCGCGAGCACGAGCGGCATGTTCTCCTTCGCGCACATGCCGAGCGCTGCTGCGGCGGTGCCGAGGAACAGGTATTTCCGGTCGCCCCGCTCGAGCCAGGCGAGCGCCGCGACCAGCAGCAGCAGGGTGAAAAACGCGATGAAAATGTCGTTTCGCAGGAACCGCGAGAAATACACCATGTCGGGCGATACCGCAAGGAAAAGGGCGGCAGCCACTGCCTGCCGCCCGCTTATGTAGCCGAGCCGGTAGACGGGATAGACGAGCGGGACCATCAGGGTGCCGGCGAGGGCGGGGATGATCCTGCCGACCAGATCGGAGTCCCCGAAGAGCGAGAACATGCCTGCGGTCACATAGTACAGGAACGGCCCGTGATACACGGGATCGTAGGTGTAGCTGCCGGTGGTTAAAAGCCGCCACGAGAACCACGCATGCACCGCCTCGTCGTGGTGAAAGAGCTTGAGATCGAGAACGGCGAAGCGGGCTATAAAGGCGATGAGAAAGAGAAGAAGGAAAATTCTCTCGATTGAGAGGAATGTACGAAATTTTTGGGTAATGTCTGCGGCTGTCACGCCGCCCCTCAACTTTCGAGGACGATTTCGATGCCGATATCCTTCGGAACCTGGATGCGCATCAGCTGCCTGAGTGCACGTTCATCCGCGTCGATGTCAATCAGCCGCTTGTGTACCCGCATCTGCCAGCGGTCCCAGGTGGCAGTTCCCTCTCCATCCGGACTCTTGCGGATGGGTATCACCATTCGCTTCGTAGGGAGCGGAATCGGGCCTGCCAGATTCACGCCTGTTCGCTCTGCAATCTCTCGTATGCGGTCGCATACCATCTCTACTTTCTGAAAATCGGTTCCAGTGAGGCGTATTCTGGCTTTCTGCATGATTTCACCAAAAAATATCGAGAGGGGATTATCTCATCTGCTTGGCATCGATGTCAATGCACATGCCGGCAGCGATGGTGGATCCCATATCACGAATGGCGAACCGGCCAAGCTGCGGGATCTCCTTGACTTTCTCGATAACCATCGGGCGGGTGGGCCGGATCTTGACGATTGCGGCGTCGCCGGTCTTGAGGAACGTGGGGTTCTCCTCCTTGACCTGGCCGGTGCGCGGGTCGAGTTTCTTTACGAGCTCGACGAACGTGCAGGCAATCTGTGCGGTGTGGCAGTGGAAGACGGGCGTGTAGCCGACAGTGAGTGCGCTCGGGTGGTGGAGCACGACGATCTGTGCGGTGAACTCCTCGGCAACCGTGGGGGGAGCGTCGGCGGGGCCGCAGACGTCGCCACGGCGGATGTCGCCCTTGCCGATGCCGCGGACGTTGAAGCCGACGTTGTCGCCGGGCAGCGCCTCGGGGATTTCCTCGTGGTGCATCTCGATGGACTTCACTTCGCCTTCCTTGTTGGCGGGCATAAAGGAGACTTTCATGCCCTTCTTCATGATGCCGGTCTCAATACGGCCGACGGGCACGGTGCCGATACCGGAGATGGAGTATACGTCCTGGATCGGGAGACGGAAGGGAAGGGTCGTGGGCTTCTCGGGTGCCTCGAGGGTGTCGAGCGCCTCAAGGAGCGTGACCCCTTTGTACCAGGGGGTGTTTGCGCTGTGCGTCGAGATGTTGTCGCCCGCAAATGAGCTCATCGGGATGAAGTGGATCTTTGCCGGGTTGTAGCCGACCATCTTGATGAGGCCCGAGAGCTGCTCCTTCACTTCGTTGTACCGCTTCTCTTCGTACTTCGATGTGTCCATCTTGTTGATGCCGATGATCAGCTGCTGGATGCCGAGGGTTCTCGCGAGGAAGACGTGCTCCTTCGTCTGCTCCATCACGCCGTCGGGTGCGGCAACGACGAGCAGTGCCGCATCGGCCTGGGATGCGCCGGTAATCATGTTCTTGACGAAGTCACGGTGGCCGGGGCAGTCCACGATGGTGAAGTAGAACTTCGGCGTGTCGAACCGCTTGTGGGCGATGTCGATCGTGATACCGCGCTCGCGCTCCTCTTTGAGGTTGTCCATGACCCATGCAAACTCAAAAGAGCCCTTTCCTTTGGATTCGGCCTCTTTGCGGTAATTCTCAATAATATGCGGCGGTACCGCTCCGGTCTCAAAGAGCAGGCGACCGACGGTAGTCGATTTTCCGTGGTCGATGTGTCCGATGACAGCCAGATTCATGTGTGGCTTTTCTGATGCCATAATCCGTATCCTCCTTAATAATTAACTTCAGGACGGTCGCAGACGTCCAGATCGTATTGATACGAGTATCATATATTGGAGAACAAGCTATATAAAGCATTTCTCTTTGGAAAATCCGGGCAATTTCGTGCCGTACACGCCAATCGACACCCTCATATGCCAAAAGTGTACAACAGGGGTTACTATGAAGACGCTTCCGTTTCATCCTACCGAGAACAGGAACGATGTGCTGGTCGATTGTGCCGACGGACCCGTTTCGGTGTACCGGAAGTGCGCCGACTGCATCCACTGCACCGGCGTCCGCGTCGGGAAACGGGTGATGCCTTCCCCGATGCGGCAGAAGATGGAGCTTGTCAAGAAGGGGGCGGCACCCGACGAGGATCTCTTAAACGCCCGCATCATGTACAATACCCTGATCCGCGACGGCAGTGCCGTCGAGTGCGACGACGACGGGAACGAGGGTTTTCACTCATTCTACCGCTACTGAATTCCCCGGCTCCGGCTCCACCGCAGCCAGTATCTCTTTT
Organism: Methanomicrobiales archaeon; assembly: GCA_013415665.1. Taxonomy (GTDB): domain Archaea; phylum Halobacteriota; class Methanomicrobia; order Methanomicrobiales; family Methanomicrobiaceae; genus LKUD01. The sequence goes on along the minus strand of JAAEEQ010000100.1, from coordinate 1,765 downwards.
TTGAACGCCTCGAAGTGCAGGTCGTCGAGCTGGTCCGAAAGCAGCCGCCCGCTCCATGCGCGGCGGTAGATCCAGTAGATGATCTTCTCGATCACGTCGACGACTTCGCCTGGCGTTGCCACTTCCACGAGTTCGCGCCCCAGGATCGGGTGGCGCCCCCGCCTTCCGCCCACGGTGATGAGATAACGGGCGTTTTCGGCTTTCAGGAGCCCGAAGGGGCACGAGTGGACGCAGACGCCGCACAGGATGCATTTGCTCTCGTCGACATAGGAGATCCCGTTTTTAATGGCAATCGCGCATTCCTTGCAGTATTCGGCACAGGTCCCGCAGCCGGTGCAGAGCCCGGGCACCCGGAGCGGCCGGATCCTTCCGACGACGCCGATCTCGTTTAAAATGGGGCTCGTGCAGGCATAGGGGCATGCTGCAAGGGCAATCCGTACCTTGACGGGCATTTCCCGCCCGAACAGACGGGAATCAAGCTCACGGGCGAGCGCGATGGTGTCGATATTGGCATACTTGCACCGGTCCGTGCCGGGGCATGCGGTGATGTTGACGATCTCGTCGCGTTCCGACCCGATCGGCGTTTCGTTCTTCGCGAGATCCTTTGCAATCTTGGCGAGCATCCGGTGATCGATATGGGGGATCTCGATCGTCTGCCGGGTGGTGAGGTGCACCTCGCCGGCCTGGTATTTCTTTGCGATCCGCGCAATCCCGCGCATCTTCTCCACCGACAGAATCCCGGCGGGGAGGCGCACCCGGACCGTGCAGTAGTCCGCATCGCGCTCGGTTATGACTCCCCCTTTCATATGGACGCCGTATTCCCGTGCCATCAGCGTACAATGCACGTCCCTACGATAAAACGTACATGCACGGCACGGCGGGAACAAGTGCAAGTACGACGACGACCGCCGCACGCACCAGTTCGTGGGTGGCGCCCACGACGTCCCCGTTCACCCCGTTAAAGAACCTGCCGGCGAGCAGCTGCATTCCCAGGGCGACCAGCGCGGCGGCGACGAACGCGGCGGCGAGCGCCGGCACCGGAACGGCACCTGCGAGGGGGAGGCAGAGAATGAGGGCCGGAAGCACGAAATACGGGCGGGCATGCCGGTGCAGGTAGTGGTGAATGCCCTCTTCTTTAAACGGCTTACCCGTCACCGTCAGGACCGCCATCGCGCCTTTCCCGAGCACTTCGCCCGCGAGGATGCCCGCGGGCACGGAAGGCCCTGCGGCCAGCCCGGCAAAGCTCACCAGCAGGGCAAGCATGCCGGCAAGGACGCCGCCGGCCCCGATTGCCCGGTCGGAAAGGGCACGAATCCGAATCTCCCGGCTCCCGTGGGCCATCGCACCGTCGCCGAAGTCGAGAAGGCCGTCGAAGTGGTTGCCGCCGGAGATGACCAGCGCTGCCGCGAGGGCGACGGCCGCTGCAACGAGGGGCTGCGGGATGCAGAGCGCGAGCACTGCCGCGATCCCACCCGTCACGTACCCGGCAGCCGGGTACAGCCAGGAACGGCGGGCGAACTGCTCGAAATCAGCCGGTTTTCCGAGGGGAAGAATGGTGGTCCACTGGAGGAGCGCGACCAGGGCCGTCATTGGCACTCCCCGCCGCACCGGGCCGTGCAGCCGGCGACAAGGCCTGCCACCGCATCGTCGAGGACCGGACCGTATCCCGAGATCATGGCAGGGTGGTCGCGGTCGTAGCGGGCGAAGGCCCGCTGTGCCGGGGTGCCGCCGATCATGCCGGCGATGAGCATGCCGACCCCGAGGC
>JAAEEQ010000099.1 GCA_013415665.1 Methanomicrobiales archaeon | reverse complement strand
TATCTCTCGTGCATCGTTATTTGCGGGTGCCACCGGTGCCTGTGCTCAAGAGTGTGCCGATGACTAGTACCAAACGGTTGATCCGCCCCTTGTCATCGATACGTAATGAGAAAGAGTTTCTTCCGGGTAAGGGTCTCATGAGAGATATCTATAAAGCTGGAAAAAAGTGGTGATTATGCCTGGCCTTCGGCAATGTCTCCAACTATCGGGAGCTTGAATTTCTCCCCCTGGTATGCCTTAATCATGAGCACCAGCCACAGAATCAGCGTGAGAAGGGATATCAATAATGAAAGGAGGCCGGAGATCCAGCCGAATATGTATGACAGTATACTGAGCGATAGGAACGTGATAATCGATTGCATGGCATGGAAACGAACGGTTTTATTTTCTTTTTCCATCAGGAAAAAGATGATGCCCGTAAGCCATCCCAGGACATAGCACGCTGCAGATGCAACATTCTCATCAAGATTAAAGGTTGCTTTTGTCATTATGATACCTCCGATATGGATATCGATGGATGCAGATTTCATACATAAAAATATATCGAAAAAATATCCGTGTTGCCGCCCATTCACCGGGAATATTCGAAAGAATCGGATTTTACTCATGGCGTCGGATCTCTTCTGCGGTTCACGACAGCCTTTTCATCAACGGAAAATCCGTTCTCCATCAGCATTCCTGCCGACGCAACACCAGTGAGATGCGAAAACTTCGTTTTTTATGTCATCTGACCCATCCACTGAACCGATAGGATAGCATATCACTCCGATCGGGCAGCATTTTTTTACCATTCCTCTCCCGGTATGCGTACCTTTTTGTTGGGCAACATTCCTGGTAGAATCGCGGCCGCCCTTTCTATACCGGCGGGATGCCTGCCGGTGGATGGCTCCGATCGGATTGTCGGATCAGTGGTATTTCAATCGGAAGAGCGGGATTATCCTTCTCCATATCCCCCAACGAAAGGAAAGGCGCAGTGCAAAAAATGTTCTGGAAAAAGGAAAATGGCAGGTTATTCCTATGTGCCCGCAGTATCGTAGACGAGCGTGAGGTACCGGACCGCGAAGATGGTGACCGCGGGCAGGGCAAAGAGATACAGGATCCAGCCGAGAACCGGAATGGCCATCAGGATGCCCAGGATGAACCCGATAACCGCCATGGCGATGACCAGCACGATAATGTCGATGATGTAGGGGGCCCAGCCGATCTTCTGGATGGTGTCCATGATGGCGCTGACATTGAATGCCTCCCCGATGCTGTCGGTGCGGGCGAAGCGGAATGCGCCGATGATGGCGAAGAGCGAGATGATGATACTCAGGATGACGATCAGCAGCATGCCGCCGAGGAATCCCAGGGCCCCGGCGGCCATGCCGGCATCGCTCCCGGATGCTATTGCGAGGATGCTGCCGCCCATGACGATGAAGGCGATGATCATGATCGGGATGGACCAGACGAATTCGATGATGATCAATTTGATGCCGTCGATCAGCATGCCTACCCAGTCATCGATCTCGGGCGCGGGTGTGATCCCTTTCATGATCTTGATGCCATACCCGTAGATGAGGGGGAAGATGATCGCACAGACGATCAGCAGGACCCACTTCATCCATTTACCCATGAGGCCTTCCTTCGTGTACTCGAAGGAATTTCCCAGCATTTCACCAATGTCCATACAAATCACCTGAATTGTGATATACATGCGTAGTTATTTTTGTATATAAATATATCTCAGAAATATGGGAGAAATGCTCTTTTTTCGGGTATTACACATCGTTGAAGGTGGCGTTGGGCGAACGGAGAGCGCGGGAGAGACCTCCGCTCAGGGCTCATCCCCCCGGACCGGATCCGCCTCTCCGCACTCGTAGAGCAGGGTTACAAATCGCGCCGAAAAGATCCCCCATGCCGGCATCAGGGCGATGCCCGCCAGCCAGCCGAGGACCGGCAGGGCATTGGCCGCCGCCGCGAGCGCAAGGTAAACCAGCGACGCGAGCCAGAGCACCGTCAGCGCGATGAGATAGTCCGCCCAGCCGATCCGGCGGATCGTTGCCAGCACCGCTCCTGCCCGGAACGCTTCCCGAAACGATTCCGTGCGGGCAAACCTGACGATGGCGAGGGTGTACACCAGCCAGAGGAGCAGCCCCAGCACCAGCACGACGAGCAGCGCCGACCCTGCCAGGGCGACGGCACCGGAGAGGGCCTGCAGGTCGAACGAGAGGACGGCGGCAGCAATGAAGGGGGCGATACCGATACCGAGGATGAGGGCGGCGAGCAGGACGGGGAGCGCGTAGAGCAGGGTTATCGCGAACACAAGCACGCCGTCGATAAAGAGGCGCACCCAGTCGTCGATCTCGGGTGCGGGATCGGCGCCCCGGTAGATGCGCAGGGTATAGCCCGCAAAGACCGGAAAAATGATCGATGCGATCGCGAGCAGGATCCAGCGCTCCCACCGCTCCCAGAGCGCCTCGCGGGTGTACGCGAGCGAACGCCGCACCAGCTCGAAGGAATCGGGCCTCTCCATCCTCCCGTCCCCGTCAGTGCCGGAAATACCGGATGCCCGTAAAGATCATCGCAACATTCAGCCGGTTTGCCGCGGCTATCACTTCGGCATCCCGGATCGATCCGCCCGGCTGGACCAGCGCCGTGGCTCCTGCGGCGGCGGCGACCTCGAGCGTATCCGGGAACGGCAGGAATGCATCCGAGGCGACCGCGGATCCCCCGAGCGGGCGGCAGGCCTTCTCGATGGCAATCTTCGCCGCGTCGACCCGGCTCATCTGGCCGGCGCCGATCCCGAGGGTCGATTTCCCGTCTGCGAAGATGATCGTGTTGCTCTTCGTGTGCTTGCAGACCTTCCAGGCAAGCTGGAGTGCGTGCATCTCCGCCGCGTCGGGCTCCCGCTCGGAAACCACCTGCCAGTGCTCCTGGTAGACCGGCGTGCGCTGGACGAGGATGCCGCCGTCGATGGTGCGGATCTCGTCCGCCGGTGCCGGGGCGGGGAGCTCGAGAATGCGCATGTTCTCCTTCTGCTGCATCAGGGTGCGTGCGTCGGGGGCGTACGAAGGGGCGATGACGACCTCGACGAAGGTCGAGCAGATCGCTTCGGCAAGCTTCGTGTCGACCGGACGGTTGAAGGCCACGACGGAGCCGTACGCCGAGACGGGATCCACGTCGCGGGCAGCGAGATACGCCTCCTGCAGCGTCGTGCCGACGGCGACCCCGCAGGGGTTGTTGTGCTTGACGATGACCGCCGCGGGCTCGTCGAACTCCCGGACGAGGCCGACGGCGGCGTGCACGTCGAGGTAGTTGTTGTACGACATCTGCTTGCCCTGCAGCGTCGCCTGCCCGGCAATGCCGGCCGCCCCGTAGACCGCCGCCTGCTGGTGCGGGTTCTCCCCGTACCGGAGCACCCTGCCGTTTCCGAACTGCACCGTGAACACCCCGGGGAACGGCCGGCCGATCCCGGAGAGATGGTTGCTGATTGCCGCGTCATAGGCCGCGGTGCGGGCGAATGCACGCCGTGCAAGGGCGAGCCGCTCCTCCTCCGTAAAGCCGCCGCGGGCGACGGCCTCCCGGACACTGGCATAGTCGGCGGGATCCACCACGACCGCGACATCGCGGAAGTTCTTCGCCGCCGCCCGGATCATGGCCGGCCCCCCGATATCGATGTATTCCACGAGGTCGGCCAGCGGCAGCTCCTGCCGCACCATCTCCTCGAACGGGTAGAGGTTGACGACGAGCAGGTCGATAGCCTCAATGCCGTGCTCCGCCATGACCGCATCGTCGATGCCGCGGCGGCCGAGCAGCCCGCCGTGGATCTTCGGGTGCAGGGTCTTCACCCTCCCGTCCATCATCTCGGGCGAACCGGTATAGGCCGACACCTCGGTAAAGGCGATCCCGGCATCGGCAAGCAGCCTGCCGGTCCCTCCCGAACTCAGGATCGCGATACCATGCTGCTGCAGGTCTTTCGCCAGTTCGACGATGCCCGTTTTATCCCATACGGAGAGGAGAGCCCATGTCATAGCCTCAGATATGCACAATGATCTACTATTATGTTTGCCACGCACCTACAGTCTGCACGATTCGCGAAACCATCGCCCGAATCCCAGCGTGAGGACGATCATGGAAACGATTCCCTGTATTCGCATATCCGGTACGAGCTGCGAGCCGGCAACGTTCGATGCCGCCGCCGAGGCGCCGCTTGCCCTCTTCGTCAACGGCAGGCACATCACCACCCTGCTTATCAGCCCGGGAATGGAGCGTGAGCTGGTCGTGGGCTTTCTGGTGACGGAACAGATCGTCGGCTCCGAAACGGAGATCGAGTCGATGCGGTTCGAAACCAACCGTGCGAGCGTGCTGACGACGAACCCGTTTAAAATTCCAACCGGCAAAAAGACGGTACTCTCCGGGTGCGGGGGGAGCACCTCCTATATCGATACGGCAAAACTCCCCTCCGTCGCCTCCCCCTTCTCCGTCGGTGCCGGGGCAGTCGCCGCTGCCGCCGCCGCCGTCCTGGCACACGAACCGGAGGCCAGCGCCCGCGGGGCGGTCTGCGCCGGCCTTGCCCGTGACGGAGAGATCCTGTACTACAACGAGGACATCGGGCGGGACAATGCCCTTGACCGGCTGATCGGCTGGGGCGTTCTCGGGCACCTTGATTTTTCCCGCTCGGTCGCCGTCACCTCGGCGGCGATAACCTCCGAGGCGGTGAGGAAGTGCCTTGTCGCCGGAATATCCGTGCTGGTTTCATCGGGCGCAGCAACGGGCCTTGCCGTGGCAACGGCACAGGCCACCGGGCTGTGCCTGATCGCCGGCCTGAAGGATGGCATTATGCAGGTCCTTTCCCGTCCCGAACGGATAACGGGCTGCAACCGGGAGCGATAAAAGAAGCGGTCAGATCCCGCGGCAGATCTCGGCAACCGCGGCAACGAAGAGATCGACGTCGTCTGCCGAGGTGTAGAGCGCAAGGCTTGCCCGCACCGTCCCGTCGAAAAGCCCGAGGGCGTCCAGCAGGGGCTGGCAGCAGTGGTGCCCGGAGCGAACCAGAATATCGGCGGTTTCGTCGAGCATATGGGCGACCTCGTGGGGGTGCAGGCCGTCGACCGTAAAAGAAACGACCCCGATGCGCGAATCCGGCCGTTCCGGCGCATAGACCGTGACGCGATCGATCGCCGAGAGCCCGTCGATGAGGCGGGAGGTCAGGCGCTCTTCATGCCGGCGGACGTTTTTCATGCCGAGGGCCGAAAGGTACTCCACTGCGGCCCCGAGCGCGATGCCGCCGCCGATGTTGGGCGTGCCCGCTTCGTACCGCTGGTAGCCTTCCGCCAGGGTGATGCCGTCGTCCGTCACGCGTTCCACCATCCCCCCGCCGAACGTCGACGGCTCCAGCACGGGCTCTTTCATCCAGAGAACGCCGGTGCCGGTCGGCCCCAGCATCTTGTGCCCGGAAAAGCAGAGAAAATCGCAGCCGAGCTCCCGGACGTCCACGGGTATGTGGGGGACGGTCTGGGCGGCGTCGACCAGCAGCAGGGAGCCGTTTTCCCGGCAGATGCGGGCGATCTCTTCGATCGGCGTGATGACGCCCAGCGCATTCGACGCGTGGGTGACGGCGACGAGCCGGGCCCCCTTCGAAACCGCAGCTTCGAGCGCATCGAGGTCCAGCGAGAAACCGGGACG
>JAAEEQ010000015.1 GCA_013415665.1 Methanomicrobiales archaeon | reverse complement strand
CGAAGTAGTGTTTGATCTCGCGCATCTCGGTGACCAGATCGGCAACGGCGATGAGCGATTCCGGCGCATACCTGCCCGTCAGCACCACTTCGACATGGTCCGCACGCCCTTGTAGCATCGCCGTGACCTCCTCGACGCCAAAGAGCCCGTAGTGCAGCGCCACATTCACTTCGTCGAGCACCACCAGATCATGCGCCCCCTCCTCGAGAATCGCGCGGCAGCGTTCCAGGCCGTTCCTGGCGCTGGCGACATCCTCCGTGCAGGGTTCGCCCGAGAGAAACGAACCGCGCCCGAACTGCTCGATGGTAAACCCCGGAAGAAATCCGGGGGCCGACAGTTCACTGCAGGGTGAGCCCTTCAGAAACTGCCCGAAAAACACCCTCCCGCCGGCACAGACGGATCTGAGTGAGAGGCCGAGCGCTGCGGTCGTCTTTCCCTTGCCGTTTCCCGTGTAGATCTGTATCCGTCCCTTCATCGGCATTCCGCCCCGGTACCTGTACTGATCTGGTTTTCGCCACCCATGACCCTTTCTCCCGGTACGGGCCGCGGTGCATTCATTTGGAAATATTTATTCCGTCTCATAGAAAATGTCGGGTATGGATTCGAGGATTCGGTTCTGTTTTTCGGCTGGCGTTTTGATTCTGCTGCTGTTCTGTGCGGGCTGTACCGAAACAACGCAAACGAATGCTGAAACGCTTCTCTCGGGCGGCGAGGGATCGGGCAGCGAGGGATCGGGCGGAGGGTCGGTACAAAGCGCGGAGGCAATTGCCTATGATGCCGCGATGTTCCGGAATGCGCTCAATCTCGGTGAACGGTTCAGGTATGACCATGCAACGGGCCAGTCCTACGATGATACGAGCAGCAAAAATACCGTGTCGCTCTTCGTCGAGACCTCTTCCGATCGGCCCTACTACCAGATCCGCAACCTTAAGACCGGTGCGCTGACGAAATGCACGGCATCCGCAGGCAAGAAATACTATCTGGTCAGCGTGTCTGCCGCACATCTCGGCGGGTACGGCACGACGGTCGTCACGCCCCACCCGGGACTCTTCGAACTGGCGAGCGAAGGAGTGACGTACAAACCCGAACAGGTCATCGGGGAATCGATCGGGGTCCAGATCAAAAACTACCTTCCCGGATCGGATTCCTACCGGAATGCCGACAGGACAATGACCGAAACATTCGTATTCGAGGATTTCGGTGAGATATATGTCAGGAAGGAGCTCTATAAAGCCGGGAAGGACGCCGTTATGCAGAACGGGTGGCTTGTCTTCGAGGTCCCTGCCGGATTTAACGATGTCAATGCCTACCTGATGGCCGATCTGACGAATTCGCTTCCGGCATGGAAGCTTTTTGATGCGCAGGTGGAGTTGTCCGTCGCGAAGGATCCGATTTACCGGACCATCCTTGTCGAGTTCCGCGGGGGCCCGGGCACCCGCACGGTGCGGGACATCACCATCGAGGCGGCGCTTTCCGACGGCAGTGCAACGGCAGCAACGCTTCAGCCGGTCATCGGTGAGGTTGCCGAACTGCAGGGGACGTCGGGTGATGACCACGTGAAGGTCGTGGTCAATCTCTATTCGGGAAAACGGTTTGTCTATTTTGACGATATCGTGCGGGCAAAAACCCGCGGATAATTTTATCCGGCCCGCCGCCAGAAGCATCCCTATGCCGCAAACGCCGGAAAATGGGCGCTACGCCGGCCTTCCGCCTGTTATTGGCAGCGAGGCGGCTGTCCTTATCCTCGGGAGCTTTCCCAGCATCCAATCCCTTGCGGCACAGGAGTACTACGGCAACCCGCAAAACCAGTTCTGGCGGATTATGGGGGCGCTGGATCTCGCCGATCCGCACGATCCCTATCCCGTCCGGTGCCGGTCCCTGACCTCCCGCGGGGTTGCGCTCTGGGATGTCATCGCCTCGTGCCGGCGTGAGGGAAGCGGTGATGCGGCAATACGCGATCCGGTGCCGAACCCGGTTCCCGGCCTGCTGGCGATGCATCCGGGCATCCGGCTGGTCGTGCTGAACGGGAAGGGCGGGGCAGGGCGCTGGTTTGCCCGTTTCTTTCCGGAACTGGCGGGCGGTGTTGCGCCCCGGGTTGCCATTCTCCCGTCGACAAGCCCGGCGCATGCCCGGCTCTCCCTCAGCGCAAAAGTGCGGGAATGGCAGATCGTTTCCCGCCATGCAACCACCTGACGGCACCCCCGTGGCGTCCGGGCGATCCGCCACCCATACATTTTTATAACTGCCTTCGGATTTCCCACATAACCAGAACGGAGGGTAACCACATGCAGGAAGGAGAACGTGAACGGGTACTGCTTGCCGCAGTCCAGGCGGCGACCTTCAAGCCGGATCTGATGACGAACGACAAACTCGAAGCCGCGACGAAAGGCCACGGCGCACTGGTGATACCGGTGTTCGCGGCTGCGAATTCCCTGGCCGAGGATGTGTTCTGTTCATTCGGCGGGCCCGAAATGCATCTTCTGGACCGGATGGCCGTGGTCGATGCGGCAGCACCGCAGCTGCCTCTCGACATGGTCATCGAAAAGGCGGTGCGGGCGGCGAAACAGGCAGGTGCGGCCCCTGAGAACGCCGCACTGATCGTCGCCTCGCTTGCCTACTTCACCGGATCGTGCGCCCGGGCGGGCGTTCCGCTCGGCAACCGGAAACTCGGGGCTATCGCCCGGATGCACGCGGGAGCAGCCCGTACAAGTGCCATCGCGCTTGTCACCGGAAAATTCACGCACCGGATACCGGCGTTTCCCGCGTACCTTGCGGTGTACGAACACCTCATGGACAAGAAACTCACAAAAGTCGACGGGGCAGTCCTGCCGCCGTTCATTGCCGGCGGGGCCATCTACGGCCATTCGGCGCTTGGCGAGGACTTCAATATCCCCGAGCTCGCCCGGAATGCGGCGCGGGTGGCGACCGAAGCGATGATGCGGAGCATGGAAGGGGCGGGCATTACCGCCTATCCGCTCTGGCCGGCCCTGATCGGGGCGACGGTGACGATGGAGCTCGTGCATCCCGATGCCCTGCTCGGGGAGGCGTTCGGGAAATTCGGGCGGGTCGACTCCGCCTATCTTGCGGGGAAAGGGGCGATTGAAGCGGCAAAACTTCCCGGAACGGTGCACGTACGGGGCACCCATGAGGAGTACGACACCGCAAAACTGATCGGGGATTTCGGCCTGATCCTCAAGGATATCGGCGGCCCGTCCGTTATCGGGTCGATGGCGCTCGGCGAAATCTTCGCCGGATTCGAGGAGGCGGCGATCATCGGGGCAGGGTTTTCGGGCGGCCCGGTCAACCCCCCGCTGGGGCACCTTGAGGGCGACTGCGTGCCTGCCCTCCGGCTGCTTGTCCGGCATACGGGTGATGTCTACGCGGTTGCCGATGCGATCCGCGACTACAAGATGCAGAATTTCATCGATCCTGAATTCGCCCTCTGCGGGCTGAACACCATCGCCCGGAAAGCGGAGCAGGTGTCGCGGGGCAGGATCACCGAAGCCTGCATCCTCGCCTCGGAGGAGATCAGGGATCGCGCCATCTACCGCCGTGCCGCACGTGCGATCGACATGATCTCGTCGGGGGCGGCGCCGGCGGAGGTTGCGCGGTCACTCGACGATGACCGGAGAGCGTACGTGGAAAGCCGCGGATCGGCCATCCTTTCGGGATTCACGGGCCGGAAAATCAGCCTGAAGTTCACCGAGCTCAAACCGCACGCACGCAGGACCGACGGGTTTACGGCGCGGTACTGGGGCTTCGACTCCTTCGTCTCCTACGATATCACGATCGACGGCACGCCCTACCGCCTCGAAAACCTGACCGCGAAAGAGGTCCCGGCGTTCGCGCTCGAAGGGAAGAACCGCGACAATCCCGACTGGGGAACCGCGCTCTTTGCCGGTGCCGTGCTCACGCAGGAGCTGCAGTATGTCGGCCATACGATCCTCAACATCACGGTCCCCGCGGCAGTTGCGGGAGCACTCGGCATGGATCCGGAAAAGGCAGGAAAAGAGGCGGAAGACGGCGCGTACCTGACCCGCTCCATCCCCGGCGGCCACGAGGCCGCTGCGGAGGTCGCCCGGATCGCGCACCGGATCAAAGCCCGCCTTGACGAACCCTTCCCGTAACGCAGGACCCGGAATGAAGCTACTCGTCATCGATGCCGCTGCCGGCGGGATCGAAGGGACGCTTCTGGCAGCGTCCCTTGCCGATCTCCTCGGCGGCACGGCGCCCCTCGATCCGCTTGTCAGCGCAATCGCCGCACATCCGGATGCCGGGCCCTTTGCCTGTTCCGCGGAATCCGCCCGTGTATCGGGGATTGCCACAACCTGCCTTCGCATTGATGCCGGTGCCCCCGCATCGGCGCCGGTGGACGGCATCGGTGCGGCGGCGCGCGAAATCGCCGGGGCCGCGGGATGTTCGGGGGCCGTCACGGACCTTTCGGACACCGTCTTTTCGGATCTTGCCGCGGTCGCGCAGGTGTATGCCCTGCCCCCCGGATACTGGACGGAGACGGTCTTTTCGGTGCTCGCCCCGCTCCTGCTGCTTGAGGCGGGAGGGTTCCTTGGCGGCCGGATTGTCGGGACGCCCCCTGCCGTTCCGGCGGTGCCGGCAGGCACCCCCCCCTTCTCCGGCCCATCGCCCGACATCCTGTGGCTTCTCTCGAAAAGAAGCGTCCCTTTTTCCTCGCCGGAAAACCGGCCCGTTGCGGGAAGCGCAGCCGGCATCGCCCTCTTTTGCCGCCTTGCGGAGGAGGTGGTGCCCCGTGTTCCGCCGCTCACGCCCGCGGGAGCGGGGTACGGGAGCGGCAGCGGCCCGGATCCGGCGGTCTTGCGGGTGGTGACCGGCGAACGGTATGCGTTTATCGAGGATCACGTCGTGCTCCTCGAGACCAACCTCGACGATCTTCCCGGCGAGGAGATCGGGTACGCAATGGAGCGCCTGTTCGCGGCGGGCGCGGTCGATGTCTTCCTGACTCCCGGTATCGGCAAGAAAAACCGGCCCGTACAGGTGCTTACGGTCATCACGAGCCCTGCCGACGCCCACAGGCTGGTCGCGCTCCTCATGGAGGAGACCGGCACGCTGGGCGTGCGCATCCGCGATACGCCGCGGCTGGTGGCCGAGCGCGAAAAAGAGACGCTGATGATGACATTTTTCGGCAGGACATTTCCCGTACGGGTGAAAACCTCGCGGGCAGGCGGCGTCGTGATCGGGAAAAAACCGGAATACGAAGACCTCAGGAACGCCGCGATCGAGCTCGGCGTACCGCTGCGCAAGGTCCGCCGGCTTGCGCAGGCGCAGCTGCAGGATGCAAAAGCGGATGCCGGGGGGCGTCAGGCCTGGTAACCGGCACCCGCTCCCCGCCAGAGCGGCCTTCCGGCCGGCCGTTGCTGCCCGGAAAAACGGCAGGACGACGTCCCCGGTGTACTTCCGCGTGCATTCCTGCAGGATGCCTCCTGGCAGCAAAAAAAGGATTCAGGTGCGGCGCCGGCGGAGGGCTGCACCACAGGCGAGGAACGCAACCGCAGCAACCACGGCAACAGGCATGCCGCCGGACTGCGTTGCCGTCGGCTGGCTCGCCGGGAGGAGGTTGCCCGATGCCGAGGAGACGCCGCCTGCCGAGACGGTGACGGTGGTTGACCAGTCTTCATAGCCTGCCAGGCGCAGGGTGACGGTGTACTGCCCGGGGGCAAGGTCGCTGACCGTCAGGGGCGTGATGCCCTTGATGGCGTTGTCGACGTAGACGTTCGCACCCGCCGGCTGCGAGTCGATCTGGATCGATCCCGTCGTCGTTACGGGGGTGGCGGGGCTGAGGGTCATCGAGACGCCTGCGGTCTGGCCTGCGGTGACCTGCACGGCCGTCGTCTGGTCCTGGTAGCCGTCGAGTTTGAGGGTGACGGTATGGGAACCGGGTGCCACATCGATGATCACGAACCCGCCCGAGGCAAACGTCCTGCCCTGGTAGGCGCCGTCCAGGTAGACGTACGCCCCCGTCGGGCTGGAGGTGACCGAGATCTCGCCGCTCGTGGGCTGGGGTATCTTCGAGAGCGTTTTTGAGACATAGGTTGTCTGGCCGGCGACCACGACGATGGCGCCCGAGTATTCCTGGTACCCGGAGAGCTCAAGCTCAATGAGGTGCTTGCCCGCGGTAATCCCGGTGGCCACCTTCGGTGCGGTCCCCATGTAGGTGCCGTCGATGTAGATCGTTGCCCCGGACGGCGTTGTCGCAATCGAGACGGATCCGACCGTCGGCGTCTGGACGAGCTGGGCGTTCACGTTGGTCCGAACGCCGGCGGTGACCGACACGCCGGACTGCCATGACTGGTATCCTTCTTTCTCCACCGTAAGGACGCGGTCGCCGGGTGCGACACCGGTGATGACCTGCGGTGTTCTGCCGTTGTACACCCCGTCAAGGTAGACATTGGCGCCCGACGGAACGGACGTGACGCCGATCGTCCCGGTCGTCGGGGCTTCGGGGTTGAGGGTGAGGTAGATATTGACGGTCTCGCCTGCCGAAACGGAGGGGATCGACGTTGAATCGGAAATATATCCCGATTTTGAGGCCGTGGCGGTCTGGTACGGCGTTCCGGTCGTGTACACCGGCACGGTCAGCGATCCGCCCGAGACGGTGCCCTTGCTCTCCCCGTCAAAATCGATCAGTGCCCCGTCGACATTGCAGTGGACGGTCACCCATCCCTGGTCGCCGCCGACTTCCTGCGCCGCTGCCGGGGCGGCGGCGAGGATGAACAGGAGTACGGCAGCTATGGCATACATTCGAAGTATATCAGACATACATATCAGAAACGATTGGCGATCCGCGGTTGAAATAGTTTTTGCCGGGATGGTTTTACGATCCGGATGCAGAAAAGCCGGAAGCGCTGGTGCATTTTTATGGTGAGGATCCAAACCCTATGCAAATAAGGAGACGCTTTCATGCAGGGAACGGAACGGGACGTACCGGGGCTGTCCAAGCACCGGATCGAGGCGCTCAGCGACGGCATCTTTGCGATAGCGATGACGCTCGCGGTCCTGAACATCGACATCGGCGAACTGCCGGGGTGGACATCGCCCGAGACCCTCTTCGATGCGCTCCTCGTCGTCTCCCCGCAGTTCCTCCACTACGCGATCGCGTTTTTAACGCTGGCGGCATTCTGGGTGGGGCACACCCAGCAGTACCACTACATCCATCACGTTGACCGGACGTTTATCTGGTGGAGCGTGCTGATGCTGCTTGCCATCGGGATGATCCCCTTTACCACGGCACTGGTCGGGGATTATACATCGTCACCGGTCGCGGTCATCCTGTTTGCCGGGAATATGTTTGCCATCGGCGTGTTTTCGACGCTCGGCTGGCGCCACGCCTCTACCGAAAACCGCCTCATCGAAAAGGGCGTCGATCCGGCGTGGCTCATTCGATCCTACCACCGGGGTTTGATCATCCCGGTGGTCTCCCTCGCCGTTATCGGTGCGGCGTTCGTAATCCCCGACTACGCGACCGCCCTCTACCTGGTGCTGCCCTTTATCCACACGGCCGTCGGCCGGCATTCCCGCCCGGCGGCACCCTGACATCAGTACAGGAAAATCCGCATGCCGATTTTGCGGGCATACCGGTCGGTTGCGAAGGATGCAATGGCGGTAAACGCAACAACTCCTGCCAGGATCAGCCAGTGCTCCGCTCCTATAGCATTCACCGAGAGGCGGACGATGAGGTTGACGGGGTTGTAGGGCAGCGCGAGCACGAAGAGGATGACGACCACGAGCGCTGTCGAAAAGATGAACTGGGCGTTGGTCCGGTCCCGGTAGTGCAGCGCCGTTACCGCGCCGAGCAGGATGAGGACAAGGGATCCGGCGCTGACGTGGAGCAGGATCGGCACGGGATTTGCAATGGCAATCCCGTTGATGGCGAGCAGGACAAGCCATGCCGCCGACTGGACGGGCACCAGCACAAAACAGGCGAGTACCTTGCCCCATATCATCTCGGTGAACGTGACCGGGGTGGACATGAGGGTCTCGAGCGTATCGTGCTGGTACTCCTCGGTGATGAGATCGATGATGAGCGCCGACGAGATGATGGCGGGCATGAAGACGAGCAGCGGGATCAACAGGCCGTACACGAACTCGTAGAAGTTGCTGCCGGTTTCCGCCGGCGGGATGTCGAGCGGGACTGGCAGGACATCGAGCCGGGGGGCCCGGATCTCGCGCAGGTACGTCTCGTAATCGACAAACACCTCTTTTAGTTTGACGTTGATGACCGTCGTCTGGATGTCGTTCTGGATGGTATAGAGGGTGATTTTTATCGGGTCATCGGCATCGGGCGCGGTTCCCGGCACCCAGATCACCGCCCCGAGCTTGCGCTCCTTCAGTGCCGCAACCGCCTGGTCGAGATCCATGCCGTACACCCTGAGATCGTCGCGGGAGGCAAGGTACCCCCGCAGCGGGCTTTCCTCGCCCGTGTACGCGACAGGGTACCGGATGGTGGAGAGCTGCCCCACCGAGTCGGGATCGTACATCGATGCGAGCCCCACCATTAAAAACGAGGAGAACATGGCGATGAAGAGCTGGAGCAGAATGGCAAGGATGATTGTTTTTTCACTGTAGAGCGCCTTCAATTCTTTTTTCGTGATGATTCCCGCGTGCCGTGCAGCCATCAGATCCACCCCAGGATAAACGTAAGGTTATACAGCGTGTGCAGGACCGTCGCCGCGATCAGCCCCGGCAGGTATGCCCGCGGCCCCCATGTTTTGAGCGCGGCAGCCGTGGTGAAGATGCCCACGAAGTGCAGCGTCAGGGGAAGCCAGAGCACCTGCAGGCTGGTAAAGAGGACGCTCCCGAAGATCGAGTCGGAAATCTGCGCCAGCGTGGCAAAGAGCAGGGCTTTTTCCCCGACCAGAAACCCTGCCGCCACCGCGGCGGAGAGCAGCGCCGTCCGCTTCCAGGTCAGGAACTCCGGCATGTTCCTGGCCAGCGTGTAGACGCCGATGGACTTGGCCGCCTCTTCGATGCCGGCCGCCGCAACCAGCAGCAGAACAAGCGACAGCGGCATGGGCAGGTTGAAGACCAGCACCAGCAGCATCAGCTGCGCCATGAACACGAACGGGATGGAAAACAGGCTGACTGCAAAGAGCGAGGCGTACGGGCGGGAGGGAGAGATCCCGGTCCCGATGAACTCCATGATCCGCGTGGTAAGCTTATGAAGCGAAAAGAGGCGCTCTTCGGTGAAATTGACCGTCGCCACGTAGAAGAGCACGGCGCTGGTGAGGTAGAAGAGCGACGTGGAATAGATGTACTCCATCGCGGTAAACCCGTCGCCCTGCACCTGCAGCACGATCAGCGTCAGCGGCGAAATGAGGCTGATGACGTGGACGTTGGCGAAGATGCTGGGGAAGAAAAGATACGATGTCGCGATCGTCGAGAAGAAGATCGAGATGAACGACAGCTCCTTAAAGCTCCTCGACACCATCGCGATGAGGAGGGCGTTCGCCAGGAAGAAGAGGATGACGGGGAAGAGCGGGAGGAGGATGATGAGCGGCGCCCCGTTGGCGAGGGTGAGGATGGTGGAGATGGCGAGCATGATGACGAGGTAGGGCAGCGCCTTGCCGATGATGATCTGGTAGGGCTCCACCGGTGCGGAGAGCAGGATCTCGCCTTTGCGCTCCACCCGTTCGTTCATGATGCTCATCATGTAGAACTGCGAGGTGAAGTAGAGCGGGAAAATGAAGACGAAGACGAGGATGATGGAATCGAACGGCAGCGGGGGGGAAAGCTGCGAAGGGGTGCGGAACGTTCCCAGCGGGCTGTCGGCGGAGGAGAGGATGTCGCTGTACCGCGAAAGCTGGGTGTCGGCACCGGTGCCGGCGATCAGCTCCCGCCGGAGGTCTTCCCGGCTGACATCGAGTGTTGCCGACGGCGGCGCGACGGGGAGCACCGGCCCCTCGGGAACCGGCTGCCGGCGGCTGTACAGCCCGGCGCCGACGGGCTGCCCGCTCTGGGTGGCGATGAAGTCGAGCTCGCTCTTTACCTCGAGGGTGTCGATCCAGAGCGGGTAGGCGGCAAAGAGGTCGTCCTGCTGGTTAAAGATCCATGCCTCGTACCGCCCGTAGTCTTTCTGGAGCGCCTGCAGCGCCGCCCGCCCCTTCTCGGTCAGGGGTGCGGATACCGTTCCTCCGGTGATGACGAGATCGAACGCCCCCCTCGACCCCTCCAGGACCGCGGTGTCGGCGATATACACGGCGAACCGCTCGTCACCGGCAAAGATGGCGGCGGTATCGGCACTGTCGGCGCCGAGGGTGTACATGGCGTCCTGCAGATGGACTCCGCTCTGCGACGCAAACCCCGTGACCGCCACGAGCAGGATGAAGAGCCCGATTGCGATCGGAAGGATTTCACGGCTCATGGACGTGACCGATCGTGCGATTTCCCATCGCGCAATCGTCCAGATGGCGGACAGTGCCCGGCGCATAGGGTGAGCAACGGTTGGGGATACAGGTATATAGTCATTGAGGTCTTTTCCTGCTCTAAACCGCGCATTCTTCGCAGTACGGGGGTGATTTCCCTGCCGGTTACGAAAACCTGATATACGGGCACGAAAAACTACAACCGAACGCACCATGATTCACGCCCGATCGATCGTCAAACGCTACAACGGGTTCACCGCCCTGGACGGCGTGAGTTTTGATTTCGAGGAAAACGGCATTTTTGGAATTATCGGGCATAACGGCGCGGGAAAGACGACGCTGTTAAAAATCCTCGCCGGACTGCTCGCGCCGACGTCCGGGAGCTATGTCATCGACGGCATCGACGTCATCGAGCACCCGAACGCGTTGAAGGAGAAACTCGGGTACCTCCCCGAGGAGTCGCGCCTCTACGAAACCATGACGGTCGATGCGTACCTCTCGTTTTTCGGGGAAATTTACGGGCTCGATACGGCGACGATTGCACAGCGGAGCAGCACCCTCCTCTCGCAGCTCTCGCTTGAAGCGGGCGGAAAACGCATCGGGGAACTCTCGAAGGGCATGCGCCGCAAAGTCGCCATCGCCCGATCGCTGATCCACGAGCCGTCGCTTCTTATCTACGACGAGCCGACCTCGGGGCTCGATCCGATGACGTCCCGCTATATCAGCGAATTCCTGCGGGATCTGAGGACCCGGCAGAACAAGACCGTCATCCTCTCGGCGCACAACCTCTACCAGGTCGAGGAGATCTGCGACCGGGTCATGATCCTCAGGCGGGGAAAGGAGGTCGCCTTCGGGACAATGGACGAGCTGCGCGAAACCTTCGGCACCCTCACCTACGAGATCCATTTTACGATGGACGACACCCGCTGCCTGGCCGGCGTGCTGGAGTACCGCGAGGAGGGCGGGGTGTTCGTCGCCGTCGTCCACGACGTGGACGCGCTCAACGAGGTGACGGCCTGCATCGCCGAGGGCAACGGCAGGGTGAAAAAGATCGAGTCCAAGTACCCGAGCCTCGAGGAGATGCTGGTCAAGATCGGGAAGTGACGGCGCAGAAAGAAGGTCAAAACGGGCCTGAAGGGAGTTGAACCCCTGGCCTACGGATTAAGAGTCCGTCGCTCTGCCTGACTAAGCTACAGGCCCATAAAATGACTCTCATATGTAGGTTACAGGCTGAAATAAACCTTCCGCTTTATTTTTTCCATATCTGAAACTTAATATGCCCATACGGCACATGTGATCTGTATGCCTGATCCCCTTCCGAACGGATCGTCCCAGAAAATAAAATACATTATCCTCGGGTGCGGGAGCATCGGGTATAACGTCGTCGATGAACTCCTGAAGGAAACGGAAGACATCCTCATCATCGACCACGATGAAAAGCGCGTTGAGGATCTGCTGGACCAGAAGTACGAGGCGATCACCCGGGACCTGAAGGACCCTGCGCTGATGGAGGGCCTGCCGGTGCCGGGCGTCGTCTTCGTGCTCTCCAACGACAAGGAGGGCAACCTCGCCGCCGTCAAGACCATCAAGGAGCGGTACCCCTCCACGTACGTCATCGCACGGGCGCTCGATCCCGTCAGCGTCGGGCTGCTCGAGCAGGCGGGCGCCGACATCGTCCTGTACCCGCAGGAGGTCATCGCCCGCTCGGCCGTGCACCATATCCGAAAGCTCCGCTCATCCCGGATGGCACGGCGCCTCTACAACCTGCTTGCCGGGTGGAGCGGGACGCTCGGCATCGTCACCCATACCAATCCCGATCCCGATTCGATCTCGTCCGCCATGGCGCTCTGTGCGGTTGCCAAGGACGCGACCGACGGCAAGATCACGTGCCGCATCTTTTACGACGGCAATATCGGGCACCAGGAGAACCGGGCGTTCGTCAATCTCCTCGATATAAAAATGGAGCGGATCAACGCCGAAGCGCTCGCGGAATGCGAGCACATCGCGCTGGTCGACGCACCGGCACCCGGTATCAACAACGCGCTCGAAAAAGACGCCCGGATCAACGTCATCATCGATCACCACCACAACGGGGACAGTGCTTCGAACGCCGATTTCGTCGACATCCGCCCCGGGCTCGGGGCGACGGCGAGCATCATGACCCAGTACCTGCAGGAGCTCGACATTCCCGTGGAAAAGAACGTGGCGACCGCCCTTCTGTACGGCATCCGGGCGGACACCCGCGACTTTTCGCGGAACACGAATCCTTCGGACCTGCACTTCGCGGCGTTCCTGCTGCCCCTCACCGACGCCGAACTGCTCTCCCGCATCACCTCGCCGTCGATGGGGCAGGAGACGCTCGATATCCTCGGCAATGCGATCCGGAACCGCAAAATCAAAAACGGGTACCTTTTTTCGAATATCGGCTATGTCAGGAACCGGGACGCCGTCCCGCAGGCGGCGGATCTCCTCATCAACCTCGAGGGCGTGAACACGGCGCTGGTGTACGGCATTACCGACGCCGCGATAACGCTCTCCGCCAGGAACAAGGACATCCGCCTGCACATCGGCAATGTCATGCACGAGGCGTTCGGCGAAATCGGCGAGGCGGGCGGGCATGCCACGATGGCAGCGGCCATCATCCCCCTGACCATCTTTTCCATGGTAAAGAACAAAGACGAGCTATTAGGGCTTGTCATCGATCCCATCCTGAAAAAGTTCATGAAACTCGTTGGTGTCGAGGACGAGGACACGAATGAGATTTGAGGAGTGGGAGCCGCACTATACCGCGATACTGGACTATTTCGGCTTCGACCGTGCCGCTGACGAGGAGGCGGCCCTCCTTCTTGCCCGGCTCGCCCCCCGTGACGATCATGCCCTCCTCGCCGCCTTTTGCAGGGACCGCGCCGTCACGGTCTGCGGGAACGCCCCCTGCCTTGCCGGCGAACTCTCCCTGATTTCAGGCACGGTGTTCGCCGCCGATGCCGCCGCGGATCTCCTGTACGGGCACGGGATCCGCCCGGACGCGGTATTTACCGACCTCGACGGGGCGACGGACCGCTTTTCTCTGATGAACCGCGAAGGGACGATCATGGTCGTGCACGCCCACGGCGACAACATGCGGCTCCTGCGAACCTGGGTGCCACGGTTCGAGGGCCCGTTCGTTGCGACCACCCAGGCGCGGCCTCTCCCCGGTGTCCACAACTTCGGCGGGTTCACCGACGGCGACCGGGCGGTGTTTGCTGCGCACGCGCTCGGCGCCGCATCGGTGCGCATCGTGGGGTTCGACCTTGACGACCGGGGAGTGGACAAGGTCAAACGCGGCAAACTCGTCTGGGCCCGCCGCCTGCTCTCCCTGCTTGGCCATGACCTCTGAAGCCGTCATTATCGACGGGTACGTCGACGAACCGGCCTGTTTCGGCGTCCCCCCCTACCTTTCCCCCTACGTCCGGTATGCCGCGGGCGTCTTTGCCGAACACGGCTACCGCACCACGTATGTCACCATCGACACGCTCCGCAAAGACCCGGGCCGCTTTTCCCGCTTCAACGATGCCGCCGTGGTCCTGGTGATCGCGGGCGTGACGGTGCCGGGGAAGTACCTCGGGGGCACGCCCGCCACCATGACGGAGATCCGCCAGATTGCCGGGACGCTCCGGCGCCCGGAGGTGCTCGCGGGCGGCCCGGTGACGTTCGGGTACGCTCCCGGGGGCGGGCAGAAGGCCGTCCGGCAGGCGCTGACCGGCTGTGACGCCGTGCTGGAGGGCGACATCGCGTCGGCGCTGGATGCGCACCTGGGCGGGAGCGAGCGCCGGAATGCGCTTGATTACAGTGCCATCGACCGCTGGAGCGTTGCGGGTGCTGCGATCGTCGCACAGCACCCCTCGTACCCCCACGTGATGCTGGAGCTGGAGACGGCGCGGGGGTGCGCCCGGGGGGTTACCGGCGGGTGCTCCTTCTGCACCGAACCGCTCTACGGCCCTCCCCGGTACCGTTCGCCGGAGGGCATCGAAGACGAAGTGCGTGCCCTCGCCGCCGCCGGAGCCCGCCATTTCAGGCTCGGGAGGCAGCCCGATCTCCTCACGTACGGGGCAACCGGGGGAGAGTTTCCAGCGCCCCGCCCGGACCGCCTCCGGGCTCTCTTCGCGGGCATCCGCCGGGCGGCGCCCAATCTCGCAACGCTGCATATCGACAACATCAATCCCGGCACCATCGCCCGCCACGAGGACGCCGCCCGCGAGGCGCTCGCCGAGATCGTCCGCGGGCATACGCCCGGCGACACCGCGGCGTTCGGGATGGAAACGGCTGATCCTGCCGTGATTGCCGCAAACAATCTCAAGGCATCTCCCGACGAGGTGTTCCGGGCCATCGGGATTGTCAACGAGATCGGCGGGGGGCGAAAGCACGGCGTTCCCGATCTGCTCCCGGGCCTGAATTTCGTCATCGGGCTTGCCGGGGAGACGCCCGATACGTTTGCGAGAAACGAGGCGTTTTTGCAGCGCGTGCTGGACGCCGGGCTCATGGTGCGGCGGGTGAATATCCGGCAGCTGATGCCCTTCGAAGGAACGCCCGCCTACGACGACAACACCCTCGACCGGCACGCCCGCCTCTTTGCACGGTTCAAGGAGCACGTGCGCACCGAATTCGACGCTCCCATGCTCCGGCGCGTCTTTCCCGAAGGGACGGTGCTCTCCGGCGTGATCGTCGAGGTTGCCGGCACGCCCTCGTTCGGGCGGCAGATGGGATCCTACCCGATCCTCTGCGGCTTCCCCCTGCGGCTCCCGGAGCGGTTCGTCACCGATGCGGTCGTGGTCGGGTGGGGGATGCGGTCGGTGACCGTGCTGCCGTTTCCGGTGCGGATCAACGACCTGCCGGCGGCAGCCCTGCGCTGGCTCCCCGGCATCGGCAAAAAGCGTGCGGCAGCCATCGCCGCCCGCCGCCCGTTCGGCACGCTTGCCGAGTTCCGGGCGGTTGTCGGTGAAACGCCGCTCGAAGCGCAGTATGTTTTTTAGGCCTCTTTCAGCTCCATCACGCGGAGGATATCGGTCCGGGTGACGATCCCCACCAGCCTGCCGTCCCTGACCACCGGGATCCTGCCGATGCTCCGTGCCGACATCAGTTTGAGGGCGTCCGTCAGCGGCGCAGTCGGGGGGAGCGTTAAGGGATTCTTCGTCATAATATCGCGCACCTGCATCGCCTCGCGGTCGGGCGGCTGGATGGCGTGCACGTCGGAGAGCGTGATCATGCCGACGAGAACCCCGGATTCCTCGACCGGGAACCCGAGATGGCGCGTCTGGTACATCATGTCGATGGCCTCCTCAACGGGGAGCGTGGGCGGCACGGTCACGACCGGGCTGCTCATCGCGTCGGCAATGGAGACGTCCTGCAGGAGGTAGTTGTATTTGACCATCAGCGACTCCTGCCCGGCGCCGATGTAGATGAAAAACGCGATGATGATGAGGATGACGTTACCCACGAAGAACCCGAAGATGCCGAAGATCACGGCAAAAGCGCGGCCGATATCGGCGGCGATCTTCGTCGCACGGTGAAGCGGCATTTTTTTGGCAAGCCATGCCCGCAGCACACGCCCTCCGTCCATCGGGAACGCGGGCAGCAGGTTGAAGGCGAACAGGATGACGTTCAGCAGCCCGAGGTACCCGAAGACGAAGAAGACGACGCCCGCAACTGCGCGGTCGGCAAGGGCGGCTTCGGCAAAAAGGGCTATCGCGCTCGAACAAATGCCGATCACGAGGCTGGTGACGGGGCCGGCGAGCGCCATGGGCAGCTCGACCATCGGATCGGGAATGCCTTCCTCCATCGAGGCCACGCCGCCGAGGATAAGCAGCGTGATGCTGTTGATCTTCATGCCTTTCGAGCGTGCGATGAGCGAATGGGCGAGTTCGTGGAGGAGCACACCGGCAAACAGGCCGATGGCGACGATCGTTCCCAGGAGATACGGGTTGTAGCCCGAGGCTATCAGGCTGGTGTCAAGCCCGGCAAAACCGACCCCGAAGATGTCCGCAAGCAGTTCGGTGGTGAGTTCTATCTGGCTGCCGATGATCCACGCGAACAGCGGAATGACCAGCAGGAAAGTAAAATGCAGGCGGATGGGGATGCCGAACAGCGTTCCTATCTGAACCGACCCTTCCATGGGGAAAGATTATATTTTTAACTTTTAAGTATATACCTTCAATCGATTACGATGAAGACGCAAATTACGGAGCTTTTCGGCATGCAGGTATACACGGAAAAGGCGGTGCGTGTCGGTGAGGTCGAGGATGTGGTGCTCGATGTGGACGGCAAAAAGATCGATGCGCTCGCGGTGGGCAACCTCAATCCGGAACTGATGGAGCTGAAGGGATTCCGCGGCGTCAAAATACCCTACCGGACGATCCGTTCCATCGGGGATATCGTCATTATCCGCCACCTTGCGGGCGCTTTTAAAAAGGCCTCCATTGACTGAACGAATATTTTTTTGGGGAATGGGATGGGGCAGACAAACATCGGGGCCGGGGTGATCCCGATGGAGAAGAGAGAACTGTTTTCCCGTCTTGCGGCGTTTCCGCCGGTTTTTGTCCGCCTTGACGGGCGTTCGTTTCACCGCCTCGCGGAGACGCTGGGCCTTTCGCGCCCGTTCGACGGTTCATTTTCCACGGCGATGTGCGGGGTCTGTGTCGCGCTCCTGCAGGACAGCGGCCTTGCGCCCGCCTTTGCCTATACCTTTTCCGATGAAATCAGCCTGTATTTCGACCGGCTCCCGTTTGACGGCCGCGTTGAAAAAATCGACTCGGTATCTGCATCCTATGCCGCAAGCGCGCTCACCCTTGCGCTCCGGCTCGAAGGGCCGGTCGCGTTCGACGCCCGGGTGATCACCGTCACCCCGGCAGCGGCCGCCGACTACCTTGTACAGCGGCAGCGGGAGGCGTGGCGCAACCACTGCAATGCCTACTGCCAGCATGCGCTGGTGTCGGACGGCATGAGTATGCGTGAAGCGGCAGCGGCGCTGAAGGGCATGGGCTCCGCTGCGATGCATGACATGATGTTCGCACGCGGCATCAACCTCGCCAGGACGCCGGCATGGGAACGGCGCGGCGTGCTGGTCTTCCGGGTCGCCGTTGAAAAAGAGGGATTCAACCCGGTCACCGGCGAGACCGTCACGGCGATCCGGCGTGAAATCTCGGTCGACCGGGACCTTCCGCTCTTCTCCGAACCCGCCGGTGCCGCCCTTATCCGCTCACTGGCGGGGAGCGGCTGAAATCGCGATCGTCATCGCGATCCCCTCGACGTCCCAGTCCCGGACGCACGCCCCCTCAACTCCGTCGCTGCTGCCCGCCAGCGCAAGCGAAACGGCGCGGACCTCGTCTTTGATCATCTCCTCGCCGGCGCCGGCAAGCAGCCCCCGCACCGTTTCATCCGCGATGTATACGGCGACGATGATGAAGTCCTCCACGCGGAGATCGAGCTGCCGCCGCATCTCCTGGATCCGCCGGATCACTTCCCGTGCATACCCCTCCGACTCGAGTTCGCGGGTCAGCGCGACATCGATGTACACCGTTGCACCCGGCATCGGTGCCGAAAAGATCGTCTCCGGCAGGGACTCGGCAAACGTCACCATCTCTGCGGTCACGGTCACCGCCGCGCCGCCGGTGCCGATCACGGCCTGGCCGCCGGTATCGATCTGCTGCTTTACGGCATTGCCGTCCGCTTCCTCGATGAGCTTTTTGACCACGGGTCCCTGTTTGCCGAACTTCGGCCCGATGGCCCGCATCACCGGCTCGGCCTTCCACCCGATCCGGTCCCAGCGCCCCCTCACCACGCGGACGGCATGGCTGTTTGCCCGGTTTGCGCAGAGGTCGTTTAAGGACGCAACCGCACCTGCCACCAGGTCGTCGCCGGTGACGACGACGGTCTCGGCAACCGGCCAGCGGAGTTTGCGCTTTCCCGCCTGCCGGGCATTGGCAACCGCCTCGTCGAACGACTGGACGATCCGCATCCGCTCTTCGAGCGCGGCATCGACAAACGCCGCCTCTCCGGCGCTCCACGAGAGCATGTGCACGCTCTCCGGGTCGGCATCCGTTCTGAGGTTGCGGTAGATCTCCTCGGCGATGTGCGGTGCGAACGGTGCCATCAGCCGGACGAGCATCCGCATGACGGAGTACATCGTCTCGTAGGCGTGGCGTTTTTCGACCGCGTCCTCCTCGAGCCACATCCGGGGGCGGACGAGCTGGACGTACCACCGCGAGATGTCCTCGAGGATGCAGGCGAGCAGCGCACGGGTCGCCCGGTGCAGCTGGTACCCGCCGATATCGGCCGTCACCGCCGCCGCGAGCGAATGCAGCCGGGAGATGATCCACCGGTCCTCGTCAGGCATTGCTGCAAGGTGGGAACGGACGTATTCGTCGTTCCAGGTGCCGTCTGCCGCCGTCTCGGGTGCGAACCCGTCGAGGATCATGTAGGGGAGCGGGAACCGGTACACGTTCCAGAGGATGTTGACCGCCCGGTTGACGGTCTTCAGGCCCTCCCAGTTGAACTTGAGGTCGTCCCAGGGGGCGCTTGCCGAGAGGATGTACAGGCGCAGCACGTCGACGCCGTACTGGGCGACGACCTCCTCGGGCGCGACGACGTTGCCGAAACTCTTGCTCATCTTCCTGCCCTCGGCATCGAGCGCAAACCCGTGCATCAGCACGCTTTTGTACGGTGCCCGGTCAAAGGCGATGACCGACGCCCCGAGCTGCGAATAGAACCAGCCGCGGGTCTGGTCCTGCCCCTCGGTGATGAAATCCGCCGGCCAGAGCGAGTCGAACGCCTCCTGCTTGCCGGGGAACCGGAGGGTGGCCCATGATGCGACCGCGGAATCGAACCAGACATCGAAGATGTCGGGAACGCGCCGCATCGTGCCGCCGCAGGTGCAGGGGACGGTGATGCTGTCGACATAGGGGCGGTGCGGGTCGGCCAGATCGGTGCCTGCAGCCTCGTTCAGCCCGGCGATGGTCGAAAAGACGCGGGTCTGCGCGCAGGCCTCGCACTGCCAGATCGGGATGGGGATGCCCCAGTAACGCTGG
>JAAEEQ010000014.1 GCA_013415665.1 Methanomicrobiales archaeon | reverse complement strand
TCCCGGTGAGAATGCCCGCAGCAACGATCTCGCCCTGCAGGAGGCCTTCCGCTATCACGATGGCACCCATGGCCTTCATCGGCTCCACAGGAACGGGAATCCTGTAGATGATGCCGATCAGGATGTACCATATGCCGAAAAACGCAAGTACCTGGCCGAGGTTGACATCCGACACCAGCGCCACCCCGAGCACGATCGGAAGCACGGTGCCGAAATTTCCAATCGATCCTGCCGCCTCCTCCAGCGTAAAACGGAATGGAGGGGGGGCGCTATCGGGTGCATCAGGTGCGTTCATTGGCGCCACCCGCCGTACCTGAAGGCACCTGTGCTGTGGAAACGGTGGCAATCCCCGGAAAACATCGTATAAAAGTGGTTGCTTTATGCACTCAATTAAAGATATCCATTGATTATCCTGATACAGGCGGCGCTTTTTTTCAATTCAATACCTTTATCATTTTCGTCATTGAATGAGACCTTATGGTTCTTCTCACCGAGGTTCTGATATACGGTGCGATAGGATTTCTCACGTTCGTCATCGGGCTCCTTGCCGGGTACCTTGCCATGACACGGTACTATGAACGGCAGTTCATCCGCGTTGCGGAATCATGTCGCGATGCCGATTCAATCGAACCGCTCCTTGAAGAACTTGAACGGGAAAGTTAATCGACGAAAACCGGTGACCCAACGCATGATCGATCCCGTAAACTACCTGCTTATTGCCGTGACCACCTGCTGCTTCGGCCTGCTCATCAGTTTTCAGATAACCCATATCTATTACTGCCGAAAACTGACCCGTCTGGCGAAACGCTCCGTCAACACCGGCACCATCGCCCCGATCCTTGTTGAACTGGAGAAATTCTCCGGTGCGCCCTGATCCATAATCGGGGATTATATGGTGCGGGCGCCGAATACATAGACGTATGAAGGTGACCGTGCTCGCGAGCGGGAGCAAGGGAAACTGTATTTATATCGAAGGAGCATCCGGGGCCCTTCTTATCGATGCCGGCCTTTCAGCGCGCCAGATCCGTGCCCGCCTCTCCGCATGCGGGGAAAGCGGGGATCGTATCGAGGCGATCGTCGTCACCCACGAGCACACGGATCATATCCGGGGTGCCGACAGTCTCGCACGGAGTCTCGATGTGCCGGTGATCGCAACCGAAGGCACGCTGCGGGAATATCTCGAACACCGCAGGACATCGGGAAAACCTCTTCGCGTTGCTGCATGCCGCTCCGGTGAACCGCATGCGATCGGCGATTTTTCCGTGACGCCGTTTTCCGTCTTTCACGATGCCGCGGATCCCTGCGGTTTTATCGTGAGGGAACACGATGCGGTCTTCGGGTGCTGTACCGATACGGGCTGCGTGAACGACCGGATGCTCGCACACCTGAGAACGTGTGACGCTATCGTGCTGGAAAGCAACCACTGCCCGCAGATGCTGGAACAGGGGCCGTACCCGCTGTTCCTGAAACGCCGGATACGGGATGAAAAACGCGGGCACCTTTCAAATGCCGCGAGCGCCGCCTGCCTCGGCAGGATAGCGGACAGCGTCCACACCGCACTCCTTGCCCATCTTTCCGAAGTCAATAACACCCCGGACCGGGCGATGGTCAGCGCGATCGACGGCCTTGGCCTGTATGCGGGATCCATACGTCTCGGTATAGCCCCCCAGCATACCGTATCGGAGACGATTGAGCTCTAAATGCTTCAAAATGAGGATGGTCCGATGCTGTTTGCTGAATTCTCCGCACTCTGTGCGCGCCTCGAGGCATTATCCGGACGGCTTGAGATGATCGCCCTTGTCCAGGAGCATCTCCCCGGCCTTTCCGAAGCAGAGTTGCCGGTTTTCGTCCGGTTTCTCATGGGCAAGATATTTCCCGACTGGAGCCCGGATAAGGTCGGTGTCGGGCCGAGCCTGCTGTACGAGGGGGTTGCCTATGTGGCAGGAGTAAAAAAGGATGCGGTCGTCGAGGCAATCAACCGCGAGGGTGATGTCGGAAGAGCCGTGGAGCAGATCCTTGCCAGAAAAGAACAGACTGCCTTTTTTTCCGCTGAGCTCGAGCTGGAGGAGGTTTACCGGGATTTTGGCTATATCGCCGGTGTAGGGGGGAGCCGTTCACAGCGGGAGAAGTTAAAGGTCATACGGAGACTTTTTGCCAATGCGCAACCCCTCGAAGGGCGGTATCTGGCGCGGCTGCTTCTCGGGGAACTGCGCATCGGGATGGGCGAAGGAAACGTCCGGGAAGCCGTTGTCAGGGCATTCGACGTGCCTGCCGATCTCGTCGAGCACGCCCATCAGGCTTGCAACGATCTCGGTGAAGTCGCCCTCCTCGCGCGAAAAGGCGCACAGGCCCTTTCAGATGTTCGGATTTCCGTGTTCCGGCCGGTGAAGATGATGCTTGCCCAGCAGGGCTCCATCACCGCAATGCTTGCCGATCACGGCTCGGTGGCGGCCGAGATCAAGTATGACGGAAGCCGGTTTCAATTCCATAAAAAAGATGGGGCATGCCGGATCTATTCACGCAAGCTCGAGGACGTCACGCATGCCCTGCCCGACGTCGTGCAGATACTCGATGCCGCCACTTCGCATGACGTTATCCTCGACGGCGAAGTCATTGCGATGAAAGACGGAGAACCACTGCCGTTTCAGTTTGTGCTGCGCCGGTTCCGCCGCAAGCATGATCTCGCCGCCCATATCGAGGAGATCGAACTGGTGCCCCGTGTCTTCGATCTGCTGTATGTCGATGGCGAAAGCCTCATCGATACGCCGTTCTCCGATCGGCGGGCCCGCCTTGAAGCCGTGCTTTCAGGCTGCATCGCAGAGCAGATCGTCAGTGCGGATGCGGACGATCTCGAGTCATTCTACCAGCAGGCCCTGCAGAAGGGGCATGAGGGGATCATGATCAAGGCTCCTCACTCCACCTACACGCCCGGCGTCCGGGGCAAACTCTGGGTAAAGATCAAACCTGCGGTCGACACCATCGATCTCGCCGTCATCGGGGCAGAATGGGGCGAAGGGCGGAGGGCACGACTCTTCGGTTCATTTCTGCTTGCCTGCCGGAAAAACGGGAACCTGGTCCCCCTCTCAAAGGTCGCCACCGGATTTTCAGACGAGATGCTTGCCCTGGTGTACGACCTTTTAAAGGACACGGTGCTGACGGCATCAGGCAAGGAGGTCCGGTTCGAACCGGCACTCGTCTTCGAGGTGGGCTATGCGGAGATCCAGATGAGCCCGAATTACGAAGGCGGGTTCGCATTGCGCTTTCCGCGGTTCGTCAGGATACGCGATGATAAAAGTATAGAGGATATCGAGGATATCGAACAGATCCGGGATCGGTACGAACGGCAGTTTACACCTGCATGACCCGGAAGATCTGCCGGTTATCGTCCCCCTCCACATAAGCGTAGTAGTCGAAAGCATAGCCCTCGACATTGATGAATTTCACCTCGCCGTTGAAATCGGTGAACTTTGTATGGAACTTGTTTCCCTGGCGCTGTTTGAGTATCACCTTGACATCGGGTGCCGGTTTATCGGTCTCCTTCCGGACAACCCGGAATGTCAGCGTGGGATTGAGCGGTTCCAGCTGCTCTTTCGCATCCTGCCCCTTGATTATGGCCCCGCTTGCCGTCGGCATGCCGCGCTGGCTGAGATCGGAAGTTCCGTGGAAGAGGATGAGGATATAGAAGCCGAGCAGGAACACGAGGAACCCTGTTCCTCCCGTGATAATGACGCCGTAGACGATGCTGTCAAAGAAATTCTGCATGACATAGACGGCGCTCTGGAAATAAATGATGCCGCTGATTTCCGTGATCAGCACCAGTGCATCGACAATGACGAGGATGCTTCCCGCACCGATCAGGATAAAGGCAAGGACACTGCCCAGGACGTTGACCAGCGATGAACGCTTTTGATACGCCCGCTCCCGCCGGTAGATCTTGTAGAGCAGCACAAGGAAAATATTGATGAATATGATCCCTGCGATAAAAATGGTGAAAAAATCACCCTCTTCAAGTCCGATGGTTGCGTCAATTGCGAGCGCACTCTGCACGAGTGCCGCCGTCAGCAGTGCTGAAAAGAAGGCCCGAATTCCTCTCAGTGTCATCACTGATGTTATACCGGGTGCCAGAATAAGAGAGTATCGATACGGCATTAGCCGGGAATAAAATCAAAAAGGGATTTCTGGGATATCATCCGCCCAATCAGCGTGCTATGCATGCGCCACTGCGGCGATCCCAGCAGTTCTGTAACAGCATCGGATGCAGTGCCGAGATCAGGGCATTCCTGGCCATTTTTGTTTAATGCAGCCCGCGAAGCCTCCCTGATGACCCAGGTGCCCAGCGGAGCCCAGTATTCCTGCGTGACTCGGCGGATGACGACTGCCGACGCGCTCCTCCCCGTGCGGGCGAGGTGGTCCAGCACGGCGAGCCGGGCGGAATAGTACGCACCTGCGATGGGGGAATATCCCCGTTTTCCACGCTCATCTTCGCCATCCCTGGTGATCGACGGTTCCTGCCCTCCCCAGAGGCTGTCCGGCTCCCAGATCTCTATCATCTCAAAAGCCCAGTTCCCCGGGATCAGCAGGCAGATGATCTGGTTTCCGAAAAGCGTTGTGCTGTGGATGCGGATGCAGTCGGCACGGCTGTTCTGCCTGATGAGCCGCTTCGTACCCTGCGCTATCATATCATCGACAGCGGTAATCGCCCATCTGGTCGGGACGATTTTTCGGCGGACCCCGAGCAGCCCGGTACTCAGCAGCTGCTGGATCCGGTGGACGTCGACTCCTTCCCGATACAGTTCCCTTACGGCATCCACGGCTTTAAAATCCGTGTCGGACGTAATACGGTCTACGGAGCGCTCGACGTGTGCATTGTCGAGCACGGTCAAGGTCCTGATCGTGCCGAGCAGCCCGACCGGGGCAAGGGTGCCGTCGAAACTGAGGTCAAAACGGACGGGTTTTTCAAAGGCCACATCCACATCAACCGGTCTGCCCGAGAGGGCAATTTCCTGCAGGGGCAGCATGGCGGCCCCCTGCCCCGAAACGCCCCGGATAGTCCGTGCACGAACGCCGACGATATCGTCCATGGATAGCTGCCGCCGCATCCAGTCTTCGGGATTGTCATTTTCGCCGACCATGAGCGGGCCGCCCCTCGGTCTTGGATGCCCGGCAGTGCCGATAAAAACGGAAGGGGCGCTTCCGGTGTATTCCGAGGAGGTTTTCACGGCAAGGCTTGCATAAAACCTGCTGGTTACGGGACAACGCGCAAGGCCGCAGAATCCCCTGCCTTTACAGGAACTGCACTGCTTCATCGGGAATCACGCGTATCGACGGCTATCCGTACCCTGCCGCCAAGCCAGTCGAGCATTTCGTCGATCCAGGTTTCCCAGCAGTAGGAGTGGTCCCTGACCGTCGCTGCCAGTTCCGCTCCGATATCGTCATCACGCTCCCGAAGGGCGTGGACAACCACCGAACCGCCAGCAAAACCGGCCGGGAGAATCCCGTCAGCGTCACCGTCCACGATACCGAAGACGGGTATCCCCCGGTGAGCGCAGACATGTCCGCAGACGGCAGTCGTATCGTCGCCTATGCTGAGCACCCCGCAGACGTCGTCGCTCAATGCATCATACAACGTCTGTCCTGCATGATCAATCACGCAGATCCGTCCGCAGTGCTGCCTTCTCGCGCCGACCAGCGGTCCGGCACATCGGATGGTCCCGCTCTTGCACCATGCCCGGGACAGATCCGCAATTCCCTGCCGGGCAGCTTTCTCGATGCCGTGCGGTTTGGCATCAAGTCCGCCGATCGCCAGAATCGTGCCCTGCCGGCAGGCGATGGTCACGGTGTCACCCGTCGCCGTGCCGATCACCGTACCATTCACATAGACGGGGTCGCCGGCACGGCAGCCCCTGATAGTGCGTTCCGCCCGGGGTGCCGGCACCGGCGTTGCCTCGGCGTGCTCGAACGCAAATCCCGCCCGGTCTGCAATGTCCGCAGCCAGGCGTGCATCGCCGCCGTTCCAGCAGAGAACCACGCCCGCCGAA
Organism: Methanomicrobiales archaeon; assembly: GCA_013415665.1. Taxonomy (GTDB): domain Archaea; phylum Halobacteriota; class Methanomicrobia; order Methanomicrobiales; family Methanomicrobiaceae; genus LKUD01. The sequence continues at coordinate 13,418 of JAAEEQ010000014.1, read as the reverse complement.
CACTCGATCTGAACAAGCCCCTCTCCGGCAGGAAGCCGTGACGCAACGATCTCACCGAATATGCGTCCGGAATCAGGGCTGCGGCCCCTGTTGACCAGGAAAGCCCCGCACCGGCCTTCAAACTGACGGAACACCTGGGAGGGTGGTTTTCCGGGGCATTCAAATCCCAGATTCCGTTCTTCTGCTGCAGTACGTGCCATCACTCCCGCGACGATGCGCCGTGCCGGTGAGAGCAGGCTGATGAACCGTTCAACATCGCCATGATCGAATGCTTCCACGCCATGGACCACCATAATCCGTGGCAGTGTGCGGTCCGGAAGTGTTGCCGGCATATCAGGAGCCCGACGTCTTGACAGGAAGGTAGGGGAGCAGCGATGCAGCCATTTTTGCGATATCGAGCGATTGCATGATGATCTTGCCCGGCCCCGTCAGGGTTGTCAGGAAGAGCCCTTCTCCACCGAAGAGAACCGTTTTAACGCTCCCCGCGAGTGCTATATCGTAGGAAACGGTGCTCTCGAATCCCACGACGAGACCCGTTTCCACCCGGACAACCTCCCCGGGCGCGAGAGTCCGCTCGACAATGTCACCGCAGCAGTGAAGAAATGCCGTTCCGGTTCCGGAGAAGCGCTGCAGCACAAATCCCTCGCCGCCGAAAAATCCGGATCGAATTCTTTTGGTAAACGCGACATCCAGATCGATCCCTTCCTGTGCACAGAGGAATGCGTCTTTCTGGGCGATGAAGTCTCCTCCGGCGAGCACGACCGGAAATATCTTTCCGGGCACGTTCCCCGCGAAGGATACGAACCCCTCCCCGTTTTCAGCTTCGAATTCCGTTAAAAAGAAGCTTTCACCGGTAATCATCCTTTTTAATCCCTTGAACACCCCCCCCTTCACATTCGTTTTCATCCGGATATTCCCGCTCATATTCACCATGGCGCCGGCTTCCGCATAGATGCTCGAGCCGGGATGAAGGTGGCAGCAGACCATCTGCAGATTGTCTCCCAGGATTTCATAGTGCATAGAATATTTTCGGGCACCCGGGGCATTATAGATATCTCACTCCTGTTAAACCCGGCTCTCCCGCATCAACCTGCACATCTGATAAAACGGGCGCGTATGTGGCCAGAAGCCCCCTGCCCGGGCCTGAACGGCGCTATACGGTTTCGATCGTGTACAGGCGGCATACTTATATTTATCACGATCTATACTACTCTCAATATTTTTTAATCCGGCTAGCGGCTGACCCTGCGTCAGCCGGGGCTCCAACAACGGTGGTGGTTATTCGCGCGCTACCGGTGTTGGCGAAAATTTCCACATACGGGGGTGCACCTGTGAAAGAGGTAGAAATCATACCTGTAGAAATCCGCTGGCGGCTTGCAGCAAGGGCCTTAAGCTCGCTTCCGCTGGCGTACAACTGGGCATACCGAGACCGTGTGGGAGCTGCATATCCGCATCTTGAAAAGGCGATATTCAGCGAAGCTGCGAAGGATGCCCTCGCTGTCAGCATGGCGTACTACGCCCCGGTAGATGAAGCGACCGACATCGCACGCATTTTCGGCGTGGTGTCGTCGGTCATCTTCGGCCCGGGATTCGAAGGTAGCATAACCACCCTGCCGGAAATGGGTGCACGGGTATGTGTGTTCGGATGCCCGCTCCTGGAGGTGGCACGTGATCTCGGGTTCGAACTGGAACGTGCCTATGATGCGTGTGATGCATACACGCGTGCGGTAATGGATTTTTTCAATTCTTCACATTGCATCATCCGGGAAAAGGCAATGTGCCACGGCGATCCCCGGTGCGAGTTCGCGATCCTCAAAAATCCCTGACCGGACCGGCATCTGCACCACGGTGCATGAAGAGAAGATCTTGTGGAACGTCAGGAAAGGCACTGCCGTTCCTCTCCAATACCACACTGCCCCGGCCCCGCGAGGTCAGATTGGCCATCCGGCACTGCCTTTCCCCGACAGTGCCGGATGGCGATGACCGCATCTCCGGAAAACCAACACAGGAGGGAAGGTATGGATCATATCCGACAGATTCCAATCGAAATACGATGGCGTATTGCAGCCCGGACGCTTGCATTCATGCCGCTTGCCTTTTCCCGGGCATTTCGGGAATCGGCGCGTGCTTCTTTTGATGAGGTGCGCTCGAGCGCGTATCGTGGCATTGCCCGTGAGGCAGCAGGACTGCTCTCCATGTATCATCTCCCGTCGACGCATGCGGCTGAGATTGCTCATGCCGAAGACGTTATCTCTTCGGTGCTCTTCGGGCCGGTGATTGATGGCGATGCCATAGAAATTTCGCACGAAAAAGCGGTATTCCGGATTGTTGCATGTCCTTTTTCCCAGCTGATAGGAGAACCCGGGATTACCTGTACCATGGTACAGGAAGAATGCAGGGCATTTCATACGGCTCTGGTTGAAGAGCTGAACCCTGCATTCGCCGTTTCGTTCTCGGCGGGGATGTGCGCCGGCGAACCGTTCTGCGACATGACCATCGCAAGGAAGTATCCGGTTCGACCGCTCGGCAGGGTACCGGCGGAAGGATATGGTGCCCGGATCGGCGAAGGATGACCTGAATTCCGCCTCAGGAAATTGATGCGGCGGCGATTGGCCACCATAGCTACCGCATTTGCACGGCATTCGAGGGAAAGCGTCATGCCCGCCACAGCTGCCAGCGCATTCCCGCGGCGTCACGCCCGGCGGGGCGGAGCATCCGGAGGCGGTGATCCCGATGCGCGGATCGTTTTTCGCATGCCGCGGGACAACCGGCCGAAACATGCATATGTTTTTCTCGTCTGAACAGAACCTATCCGTATGGCTGATGATCAGAAACGACAGATCGTCTTTCTCTTTCTTATAACCCTTGCCGGAATGCTCTTTGCCACGTTCCTCCTGTTGCAGCAGGGCTGGCTTTTTCCCAGCCTCGCTGTGTTCTGTATCATAGTCGGCGTTAATTTCTTCGTTTTCAACCGGATTGTATCGCCGTTCGACCTTCTCGGGTGATGCCGGAAACAATCGCCTTTTTTAATGCATTTCAGGCAGGAGAACGAAAAAAACAGGAATGGGCTCGTTGAGATTCGAACTCAAGACCTCCGCCATGTCAAGGCGACGTCATAACCAGCTAGACCACGAGCCCTCGCCGTTGTGGCGCTCTATACTGTTGTCCGCCAAGATATAAAAATAAATTCCTTTTGTCCCGGGTTCCGTTCGTTCCCCTGGGTGCTGGAGAACGCAGTAAAAATGAGAAAAACCGGTGTTCCGGTTAAATGTGGGCGTATTTAGCGGTGAAAACGCCATCGAACGTGCGAAGTTCTTCCATGGCGTCGGCCGGAACCTCGCTGTCGACGTTCAGGACCATGATAGCCACTTCGCCCGGCCGGTTCCGCCCGACCTGCATCCCGGCAATATTGATGTTGTGGCGGCCGAGGGCGGTGGCAAAACGCCCGATGACGCCGGGCACGTCCTGGTGGCGGGATATCACCACATGCCCCCCGGGCGTCATATCGGTCATGTAATCGCCGATTTTAACGATTCTCAGTTTTCCCGGGCCCGAGACGTTACCGCTCACGGTCTCGGTCATGGTGTCGGTTTTGACGGTGATGGTAACCAGATTGGTGAATCCGAGCGACTCCTGGGTAATCGATTCGCTTACCTTGATGCCGCGCTCTTTTGCGATAAATTCGGCATTGACGATATTTGCAGGAACCTGCAGGATAGGATCGAGGAGCCCTTTGAGGGCAATCCGTGTAATATATTTCGTATTCTGGCCGAAATCAGCAGCTTTTCCGCCATATTCGATGTTAATCTCCTGCAACCGGCCTTCGGCAAGCTGGATTAAGAGTTTCCCCATCTTTTCTGCAAGGGTTCCATACGGCTCGATGCGCTCCTGCAGGTCAGCCGGGATCATCGGTGCATTGACGACGAATTTTGCAGCGCCCCCTTTTAAAACCTCGATGCACTGCTTTGCCACCGATACGGCGACATTCTGTTGCGCTTCGACCGTGCTTGCCCCCAGATGGGGAGTGACGATGACCCTGTCCAGCGTCAGCAGCGGCGATGCGTGCGGCGGCTCCTCCTCGAAGACATCGAGTGCGGCACCGGCGACTTTTCCGGCCTTAATCGCTTCATACAATGCCTGCTCGTCGATAATGCCGCCACGCGCACAGTTGATGATGCGAACGCCGCCCTTCATGGTGCCGATGGTCTTTTCATTGATCATGTGGCGGGTTTCCTTGACAAGGGGTGTGTGCACCGTGATGAAATCGGCGACCGGAAAGAGTTCCGGAAGAGTAACAACGTCGACACCCAGCTGCTTTGCCCGTTCGCTGTTGATATAGGGGTCGTAGGCAATCACCCGCATGTCCATCGCCAGTGCACGTTTTGCGAGTTCCTGTCCGATACGCCCGAAACCGACGATGCCCAGTGTTTTTTCATTCAGTTCCACGCCCATGAACGCCGAACGCTTCCATTCTCCGCGTTTGAGGGACGCGTTTGCCTGCGGGATGTTCCGCGCAAGCGACGCCATCATCGCAAGGGTATGTTCGCATGCGGCAAGCGTGTTTCCTGCAGGAGCGTTGGCAACGATGATGCCGCGGCGGGTGGCTGCATCGAGATCGATATTGTCGACACCCGCACCGGCTCGCCCGATGAATTTCATCCGATCTGCTGCTGCGATGATCCGTTCGGTCACCTGTGTGCCGCTGCGGACAAGGAGAGCGTCGTATGTCCCGATAATCCCGACAAGTTCATCCTCCGAAAGATCAGTTCTGACGTCGACGTCGCAGAATTCCCGGAGGATGGCAATCCCTTCTTCTGCCAGTGCATCACTGACGAGAACTCGATAATTCACCATAAACCCCATACTTGATTCCCCTGATACCTATTCATGGTTTGCCTTTCACGAAACATACAAAGGGTAATAAGAGAAAGGATTGAGTAAATAGGTGGTGCGAACCAAATGAGCGAAGTGCCCAATATTCTCTGGCTCGAAGAGATAAAGAAAGAAGATATATCATCCGTCGGCGGAAAAGGGGCGTCTCTTGGTGAAATGGCGTCCATCGGCCTGCCGGTTCCCGGCGGATTTGTCGTGACCGCCCAGGCATTTCGCCGGTTTCTCGTTGAAACAGGCATTGAAAAGACGCTATTCTCCAGGCTCGAGGATCTTGATGTCGAAGACGCCGATGAATTGGAACAACGCTCGCATGAGGTGAAGAACCTTGTCATGAGCGTTGCGGTGCCGGCATCGATTAAAAAGGATATACAGGCGGCTTATAAAAAGATGGGAACCTCCACGGTTGTCGCTGTCCGGTCGAGTGCGACAGCCGAGGATTTGCCGGATGCAAGCTTTGCAGGGCAGCAGGATACGTTCCTCAACATCAAGGGCCAAAATGCACTCCTTGAAGCTGTTCACAAATGCTGGGCCTCCCTGTACGGCGCACGGGCTATCTATTACCGGGCAAAACAGGGTTTCGACGATCGGAGTGTCGATATCGCCGTCGTCGTCCAGCAGCTGGTGCGTTCGGAAAAAGCGGGAGTCATGTTCAGCTCCCACCCGGTGACCGGCGAATCAACCACGATCATCGAAGGATCGTGGGGGCTTGGCGAGGCGGTTGTTTCCGGGAGCGTCTCTCCCGACAAGTATGTATTCGATCACCGTACCGGCCGGGTCGTGGACCGGTACATCGCCAACAAACTGATTGAAATCCTTCCCGACGGGACGCACGGTACGAAGGAGCTGCCGGTTCCTCCAGACCGGCAGGACATTCCCGTGCTCTCCGACGATGAGGTGACGGCACTCGCACGGTTCGGGAGCGTTGCCGAGAGCCACTACGCTATTCCGCAGGATGTCGAGTGGAGCATCGTCGGCGACACCATCTATATCCTGCAGTCCCGCCCGATCACCACGATCGTTTCCGGCACCTCCGGCATCGGAAAAATTCAGGCGGGAGGATCCATCCTCCTCGAGGGGCAGGGGGCATCGCCAGGGGTTGCCACCGGCAAGGTCGTGATTGTGCGGACGATGAAGGATTCCGCACAGGTTCAGCCGGGCGATATCCTCGTGGCGAAAATGACCAATCCCGACATGGTGCCTGCCATGAGAAAGGTCGCAGCAATCATCACCGACGAAGGCGGCATGACCTGCCACGCGGCAATCGTCAGCAGGGAGCTCGGAACACCGGCGGTTGTCGGGACGAAAAAAGCGACCAAGGAATTGAAACAGGGGCAGGTGGTCACGGTCGACGGCGAGAAAGGCCTTATCTATGAAGGCGCCGTCCACCGGGAACCCGAGACCGCCGTCCATGCTGCTGCCGTTGCCGCGGCTCCGCTGATTACGGCGACCAGCATCAAGGTCAATGTATCCCTTCCCGAAGCAGCGGCGCGTGCCGCGGCGACAGGAGCCGATGGCGTCGGCCTCCTCCGGATCGAACACCTGATCCTGGGGCTGAACCGCACTCCGGGCTGGTTCATCAAAAACAATCTCGAGACGGAGTTTGTCGACGAACTTTACACCGGCATCAAGACCGTCCTGGACGCATTCCCCGGCAAGCCGGTATGGGTACGGACGCTTGATGCACCGACCGATGAGTTCAGGAACATGGAGGGGGGCGAAGATGAACCCGAAGAGCACAACCCGATGCTCGGATGGCGTGGCATCAGGCGCGATCTGCGGAGTCCCGAGCAGTTCCGGCTTCAGATAGAGGCCTTCAAACGCCTCTGGAAGGAAGGATATGCCAATCTCGGCCTGATGTTTCCGCTGGTCAGCCACCCGAGCGAGTTCATTCTGGCCCGCGAGATGCTGCAGTCGTGGGGCGTGGATGTTGCACACACGACACTCGGCGTCATGATCGAGATCCCCTCGAGCGCAATCATGATCGAGGACTTCTGCCGTGCGGGCATCTCCTTTGCGTCGTTCGGCACGAACGATCTCATCCAGTACACCCTTGCGATCGACCGGAACAACCAGAACGTCATGGATATGTACAATCCCCGGCATCCGGCTGTCCTCCGGCTCATCGACGACGCGATTGCGGTTTGCCGCAGGTATGGCGTTGAATGCTCCATCTGCGGCCAGGCAGGATCCGATCCGTCGATGGTTGAGTGGCTCGTCGAGCACGGCATATCCAGTGTCTCTGCCAACATCGATGCGGTTGCCAAAATCCGGGAAACCGCAGCAAGAACAGAGAAGCGTATAATCCTCGATTTTGCGAGAACCCACAATGCGTGAGCACGGCTGTTCGGAAGACTCCCTTTTTTCCTTTCTGCATGCCAAGAAGAGCGAAGATCGCGGATACCACCGGGTTCTCAGCTCCATGTGCAGCCTGCCGCACCCGGTTGCCGTACGCGCACACATGCTGTTTCTTGAGACGAATCTCGGGGATCCCGGGCTTTTTCTGGGAACAGCCTCTCTCGAGGCCATGCTGATAGCACGGCTCGGTAATCTGCTGCATCACCCCCGCGCCGCCGGTTATGCAACGTCGGGAGGCACCGAATCCAATATCCAGGCATTGCGGATTGCCAAAAAGAGGGCCGCTGCCACGTCCCCGAATGTCGTTGTTCCGGAATCGGCGCACTTTTCCTTTGACAAGGCCTGCGATCTGTTATCGGTTGAGATGCGGACCGTCCCTTCCGACGCACAGTTCCGCATGGATGCGGACTGCGTTCAGGACGCCGTCGATCGCAATACCATCGCCATCGTAGGGGTTGCCGGCACAACCGAATACGGAACGGTGGATCCGATAGAGGTGCTTTCGGATATCGCCGTCGATCGCGACCTGTTGCTCCATGTCGATGCTGCCTTCGGTGGGCTCGTCCTGCCCTTTATCGACGGTTCGGAACCCTTCGACTTCGCACTTCCCGGCGTCGCAAGCATCTCCGTCGATCCCCATAAGATGGGCCTTTCGACCATCCCCGCCGGGTGCCTTCTAACCCGTGACGAAAAGACCCTCCACCTGTGCACGGTCGATACGCCGTACCTCACGGTGAAGCATGCGTGCACGCTCAGCGGCACCCGGCCCGGGGCGCCGGTCGCGAGCGCGATAGCCGTCATGGACTATCTGGGCAGGGACGGCATGCAGGCGATTGTTGCCGGTTGCATGAAAAACACCCGGCGCCTCATCGCCGGCATGGAGACCTACGGATACCCCGTCGCCGTGGAGCCGGCCGTGAATGTCGCGGCATTCAGCTGTCCCGGAGTGCCCCCCGGCTGGATCGTATCCCGGACCCGGCGTGGGCACCTGCGAATCGTCTGCATGCCGCACGTGCACCGGGATGTCATTGAATTATTCCTCGAAGCGATAGGTGAGATGAATGCTGGAAAGACTGATTGAATCCTTAGAAACCTGCCCGATTGTCAAACGGGGTGAGTATAACTATTTTATCCACCCCATTACCGACGGTGTGCCGATTGTTGCGCCCGAGCTGTTGCGCGATGTGGCGGCATCGTTTGTCAAGGTACTTGATCTGGATCGTGTCGATGTGATTGTGGCGGCGGAAGCCATGGGCATCCATATCGGCGTGGCGTTGTCGCTTATTACCGATATTCCGCTGACCATTGTCCGGAAACGGCCCTATCTGCTTCCCGATGAAGTGCCGGTACATCAGTCGACCGGCTATTCCAAGGGGGAACTGTACCTCAACGGCGTCCGGTCCGGCGACCGCGTCGTGGTCATCGACGACGTGATTTCGACCGGAGGAACCATGCGTGCGGTGCTTGGCGCGCTCGAAACGAAAGGCGCGGAGATCGTCGATGTCTGCGTGGTCATCAGGCGCGGGGAAGCGCAGGTGGGGCGCCCCTACAAGTATCTTGTCGCGATTGAGGTGAGCGAGACCGGCGTGCATGTACTCGATACCTGTTTCTGATCTGGTCAGGAAACTCCGGCAGCGGCATGTTTCCAAGGTTGCCCTTCAGTTCCCCGACGGCCTGCGGCGCAGGGCGTTTGCCGTCGCCAGCAGCCTGCGGGAAGAAGGCTTTGAGGTGATCGTCAGCGGCGATCCCTGTTACGGGTCCTGCGACCTCGCCACGGACACACTCGCTCTTGCCGACATCCTGGTCCATTTCGGGCACGCCCCGGTCGAAAACCGTGAAGGAATCATCTACGAGTATGTCTCCCTCGATCTCGATCCTGCCATCCTTGACGCCGCAGTCCCCCTCTTCGAAGGCAGGGAAATCGGCATTGTCACGACCGTGCAGCATGCACACCTCATCGATGCCATGGCAGAGCGGCTCCGGTCACAGGGCTTTGTCTGCCGGATCGCGAGTCCCGGCGGGAGAACCCCGTTACCCGGCCAGATCCTCGGCTGCACCTTTGAAGCGGCGCGGATGACCGGGGCCCCCGAGATATTGTACGTCGGCACGGGGATGTTCCATCCGCTCGGCGTGCGCCTGGCAACGGGTGCGCGGGTGGTGGCACTCGATCCCTATACGGGAATTGCTTCGCTGGTTGACGCAGACCGCCTGCTGCGGAAGCGGTATGCCCGCATCGAGTCAGCACGGCAGGCTTCGACGATAGGGATCCTCGTCAGCTTAAAAAGCGGCCAGCAGCGGTTCGATCTTGCCCGAAGACTCGAAACACTTGATAGCCGGGCGTTCCTGATAACCATGCGGGAGATTACCCCCGAGGGACTGCTCAATCTCGGGTGCGACTGCTATGTCAATACGGCATGTCCGCGTCTTGCCTACGACGACCAGATTCGGTTCCCTGCACCGGTGCTCAGCCCGCCCGAGTATGAAATTGCCTGCGGGGTCCGTGCGTGGGACGAGTATACCATCGACGAGATCACCTGACATGAAACTGCGGCACCTGGAAATGGCACTGCAACGGTGCTCCGGCTTCTCCCGGCCGAAGGCCTCCCTCGAACAATACAGCACGCCGGCGGTTGTTGCAGCCCGACTGCTCTACCATGCGAACCTCCAGGGCGATATCGTCAACCGTTCCGTCCTCGATCTTGGGTGCGGGACCGGCATTCTTGCCTGCGGCGCAGCCCTCCTCGGTGCCGCGCCGGTGGCCGGCATCGACATCGATGCGGGCGCGATTGCCGTCGCAAAACGGAATGCGGAACTGCTCCAGGTTTCTGTTGATTTTGTCCGGGGGGACATCGCGGATGACAGCGTTTTTCACGCGCTGTGCCCGCGTGACACTATCATTATGAACCCGCCGTTCGGTGCGCAGGTGCGCCATGCCGATCGCCCGTTCATCGACCGTGCGCTCGCCTGCGGCGCGATTGTCTATGCCATTCTGAATGCCGGAACACGTCCATTTCTCGAGAAATATCTCCGGGGACGGGGACTGGTGGATCAGGCCGTGGCATGCACGTTCCCCATGCGGCGCAGTTTTTCGCACCACACCCGTGACAGCCGCGACATACCCGTAGAGATCGTCCGCATCCTGAGAAGCGGGGAGGCATCCCGCTGACGTCCGCCCGCCCCATACTCGGCCTTTCGTGCGCCCATCTTGTCACGGATCTCTACACGCCCATCATTCCTGCAATCCTGCCGCTCCTCATCATCCAGTATGGCTATCCCTATCTGCTGGCGGGATTGTTCATCACCGTTTTTCAGGTGACATCGTCGCTGGCGCAACCATTCATCGGGTGGCTCTACGACGTCCGGGGCAGGGCGGTCCATGTCAGTGCCAGCATCATCCTCTGCGCCACCTGCATCCCGGCGATCGGATTAATGACCGATTATTATGCGATCCTTCTCTGTGCCGCGCTCGGCGGGCTCGGCCACGCCCTGTTTCACCCGAGTGCCTTCGGAACGGTGAGCAGGATCGCTCCCGATCACAGCAGAGGCCGGCTCACTGCGTATTTTGTCGTGGGCGGCAATTTCGGGTATGCCATCGGGCCCGTTATCGCCGCTGTCATGGTGGGACTCTTCGGCCTGAAGGGCATTTCGCTGCTGTTCTTTCCCGGCATCCTGACGGCGGTGGCATTATGGCGGATTCTGCCGGATCCTGCGGCAACGATCCTTCAGCAGCAGGGGGATGCACGGGGCGCTGCGGCGGGCGAATCACATCGCGGCGTTGCGCTCGTCGTTGCCGGGTCCGCCTGCCGTGCCTGGGCGATCTCCGCCTCGATCGCCTTCCTCCCCACATTGCTCATCACCCGCGGGATGGAACTCGTGGGAGCGAACATGCTGGTATCGGGAATGCTGCTTGCCGGTGTCGCGGGACAGATAACCGGCGGAATCATCTCCGATCGTATCGGGAGAAAAGAGTATACGCTTGCCGGACTGCTGGCTTCGGTTCCCATGTTCCTCCTGTTCATCACCACCACGGGCACCGTTGCCGTCATTGCCCTCATTCTCTTTGGATTTTTCCTCTGGTCGACCTTTTCGGTCACCGTTGCAATGGCGCATGAGCTCATGCCGTCACGTGCCGGGCTTGTATCGGGACTGGTTCTCGGGCTTGCTGTCGGGACTGGCGGGGCAGGCGTCGCCGTTACCGGGCTGCTGGCCGACAGTTATGGTCTCGGAGAGGGCTTCGCACTCCTCCTCCTCCCGATCCTTGCGGCACTGGCAGTCTTCGCCTCTGTCCCGTATCCCCTCAGGCTACTGGAATCTGCCGCCGGCCGTCTTGTAAAAAAAGAGCGATCCCGGTAGCGGCCAAAAAAGTGGTGCCCGCCGATGCCTCTTATTCCGTGCCCGGCCCGAAAAAGAGATTGCAGTGGCAATGGCCTTCGTCGACCACTTCATCGTTGTGGAAAACACACGGGCAGATGATCTCCTTGTCTTCCTCCGCATCACCGCTCCGGATCCGGCAGGGGCAGTACCGCTCTCCATGGCGAATCCTGTTCCGTGCAAGACCCCTGATGACCGTACGGAGCTGTTTCTCATCGGCATTCAGCTGCCAACCGTTCTTTTTCGCATAATCCCTTGCCCATGCCAGGATCTCCTCTTCCAGTGCCCGGATTTGTTCTTCTGTTGTTTCAGTCATTACAGGCCCTCCTCTGCACAGGGCACACTTCCCGATGCAATTGCATGAATCATCGAATCAAATATTTTCCTGCCCGCATCCGAACCCAGCACCGGTTCCGAGGCACGTTCCGGGTGCGGCATCATCACCAGAATGTTGTCACGTGTTCCGAGGATGCCCGTGATCCCGCGGGCGGAGCCGTTCGGGTTGCTTTCCGGGGTGCAGACACCGTACGGATCACAGAAACGGAACGCGATCCGGTTATCCCGTTCGAGTTTTTCAAGCACAGCGGGAGGTGCGACGTACCTGCCTTCCTTGTGGGCGATAGGAATACGAATCACCTCGCCGCGGCGGTACTGCGAGGTAAAGGGGGATGTCGTGTTCTCCACCCGGAGATGCACCCAGTCGCAGACAAATTTCGGGTATGCGTTGATGGTGAAAATGCCCGGGACAAGCCCGCTTTCAGCTCCTATCTGGGCCCCGTTGCATATTCCCAGCACCAGTCTTCCCGCATCCGCATGCGAGCGGATATCCTCCATGATCGGGGTGCGTGCTGCAATGGCACCGGCACGGAGATAGTCCCCGTACGAGAATCCGCCGGGGATGACGATTGCGTCATACTGATCACGGAGCCGTTCCTTGTACCAGACCAGGTCCGTGGACACCCCGCAGACATCCTGGAGTATATGCCAGACATCGCGATCGCAGTTGCTGCCACCAAACTGGACGACGGCAAATCTCATGAGCTGACCTCAATCCTGTACCGATGGATGACAGGGTTTGCAAGCAGGCGTGCACACATCTCTTCCGCGCGTGCATACGCCTCGTCCCTGTCCTGTGCCTCGAGGGAGACCTGAAAAACCCGTGCTGTGGCCAGGCTTTCCGTTGAAAAACCAAGATTGGAGAGGGCATGGCGAATCGCCCGCGCCTCGGGATCCAGCATGCCTTCCTTAAGACCGATGGTGATAGCGACATCGAATTTCATTGCACACCTCCGACTTCCTTCGGGATCATCATATCAACCACTTTTGCATATGCCGAGAGTACATCGCCCTTGTCATAGCGATAGACGTCCTTGTCAAGTGATGCTCCTGTTTTGACATCCCATAAACGCATCGAATCCATCGAGATTTCATCACCAAGGAGAATCGTATCACCGAAACGTCCGAATTCGATTTTAAAATCGACCAGATCGAGGCCGCGGGCTGTAAACAACTCTTTTAAATGCCGGTTGACGGCAAGGGCGAGATGGCGTACGTGTTGGATTTCATCGCGGGAGAGCAGGCCCAGGGCGATGATGATATCATCGTTGATCATCGGATCATGGCGTGAATCATCCTTATAATCCATAACAATCAGCGGCGTGTCGAATGTCTGGCCCTCCTGGAAAGGATACCGCCGCACAATCGATCCCGCTGCACGGTTTCTGACGATCACCTCGAGCGGGATCATGTTCAGCCGTTTCACCGCCATCGTATGGTCGTCGATCATGCCGACAAAGTGG
>JAAEEQ010000013.1 GCA_013415665.1 Methanomicrobiales archaeon | reverse complement strand
CCGACGGCCGGAGAAAGATCGTGGAGCAGTACGGCATTCCGGTCTCTGATGCAACCGGGTCCACCATCTCGGCCTACTTCGTCTACAACGACGTGACGAAGGAGCGCAGCGAGGCGGAAGAGATCCAGAAGCAGATAAAGAAAAACGAAGCCCTGCAGCGCCGTGCGGAGACCATCGTGCAGGAAAATCCCATGCCGATACTGCTGGTGACCAGGGATTTCAAAATCGTGGTCACGAACGAGGCATTTGTCACGATGAGCGGCATCAAACGGGATGACGTGCTGAAGATGAGTGCCCGCGACTTTAAAATTAGCAACCAGAAGGGTGAAGGGCTCGGTGCCGTCATCAAAGAGAAGCGCAAGAGCTTCGGCGAAGTGACAGTCGATCTGCCCAGCGGCACCCACATTCTCGAACAGTACGGCATTCCCATTCTGAGCGCAGACGGCGAACTCGCCAACATCCTGATCGTCTACAACGACGTCACCGAGATAAAGGAGAAGGAACGCGAAGTACAGAAGCTCATGGAAGTTGCCCAGGACGAGGCGGAGAAACTCGGTACCAGTGCGCAGGCCCTCGGCCAGGCCATGGCGATGATGGCAAAGGGTGATCTGACCGCTTTTGCGGCAATCCCAGAGGGCGACCCGCTTGCCAGACTCAAAACCGATTATAATACCACGCTCACCGCCATCAAGGAGCTGATCGAAGAAGTCAGCCGGAACAGCATGCAGGTTGAAAACACTTCCCGCGAGGTCAGCAAGAGCGCGGATGAAATCGGACGGGCAACCGAACAGGTCGCCGTCTCGACACAGGAATCGTCTGAGTTCACGAGAAACCTCCTCCTGCAGATCGAGGATATCAACCGCGAGATCTCCGATCTCTCCGCATCCATCGAGGAAATCGCATCGACCTCGCAGGAAGTCATGGGCCGTGCGCAGAAGGCTGCGCAGGAAGGCAGCAAGGCCGCAGAGATCGGCAAGGATGCCCATACCAAAATGCAGCTGGTTGGCGAGATCTCAAAGGAGAGCGTGGACGAAATCACCCAGCTCAACGAACAGATGCGCGAGATTTCCAACATCGTCAAGCTCATTGCAGGGATTGCCGCGCAGACCAACCTGCTTGCCCTGAATGCGGCTATCGAGGCGGCACGGGCAGGCGAGCATGGCAGGGGTTTTGCCGTGGTCGCCGGAGAGATCAGGAACCTTGCCGGTGAATCCAAGGACGCAAGCCAGCATATCGAGGACCTCATCAGCACGATCCAGGCGAACAGCGAAAAGACGGCCTCTTCGATGAAGGCGTCCCACGCGGAGATCCAGGCCGGCATCGACAGCGTCAACAAGGCAATCGAGGCGCTGAACCTGATTGTCACGGATATCGACGTGGCCGCCCACGGCATCACCGAGATCACGAAGGCGTCCGAGGCGCAGGCGAACGCCACCAACCGTGTCATGCAGAGCATGGAGGATTCGACCACCATGACCAAGGAGAACATGGAGCGGATCGAGGATATGGCGGCCCTTGCGGAAGAAGTGAGCGCATCGGTCGAGGAAGTCGGCAGTGCTTCGCATGAAATGACCGACATGGCAGCACAGCTCATGAAGATGATGAACCAGTTCAAGCTGAACTGAAGGTGACCCGATGAGCAAGAACATCGATCTGGTAGAATTTGAACTCTCCGGGGAGCGGTACGCCCTCGACATCCACCTTGCACGGGAGATTGTCGAGATGATGCCCATCACCCCCATCCCCCGTGCTCCTGCCTATATCACGGGTGTCATCAATCTCAGGGGTGAGATAACCAGCATTATCAGCCTCAACAACCTCCTCGGGCTCCCCGCCAACGATGATGTCGAGAACCGAAAAATCATCGTCCTCATGTCAGAGACCGCGGGCGGTTCAAATGTGGGAATCATCGTCGATGATGTGCACAGCGTCATTTCGGTTTCGGAAAACGACATCGAACAGATGGGCGAAGGGATCTCATCCGATATCAGCAGCTTCGTCAAAGGCATCATCAAAGTCGGCGGTGACGAGGACTATAAAAAGCGGGGGCTGGTCATCTGGATAGACATGCTCCGGGTGCTCAAAGAGCTCGTCAACCAGGTGCAGTAGCAGGGATGAGGGCGATGGACGACTTTGGTGCATTGACGAAAAGTATCGAAGCGATACTTGCGATTCAATGCGCCAATTACAAGGAAGACTACATTAAACGGCGGATATCATCGCGGATGCGCCTTACCGGAAAGGAAGATTTTCGTTCGTACCTCGAGTTTTTTAAGGATAACCAGGCAGAACAGGAATCCCTGAGAAACGCACTCACCATCAACGTAACGAAATTCTGGCGCGATCGCGAAGTTTTTGATATCATCCACAAGGAAATTCTTCCCGACCTGATCAAGCGCAAGGATCGCATCAGGATATGGAGCGCCGGCTGTGCAACCGGCGAGGAGCCGTATACGCTGGCGCTGATGGCCCATGATATGACGCGCCTTCGCCCGAATGTGCAGATCACCATTTATGCGACTGATATCGACCAGGAGGCTCTTCGGAAGGCAAAGAACGGCATCTACGATAAAAGGGTGCTTGAAAACCTGACCGAAAGCCAGATACGCCGTCATTTTTCCCAAAAAGACGATGGTAAATACGAGGTCCGCGCCCATCTGAAGGAATATATCCGGTTTTCCCAGCATGATCTCATGTCGGGAAAAGCGGTAACCGGCAACCTCGATATCATCCTCTGCCGGAATGTGACGATATACTTCACCGAAGCGCAGAAAAATGAGCTCGCACGGACATTTCACCCTGCGCTGGTGAGCGGAGGATATTATGTGCTCGGAAAAACGGAATTTCTTGGTCGGGACGTTGAAAAACTCTACGTCCCCTACAACTCACTCCAGAAAATTTACCGGAAGAACGACGGAATGCAGCACCGCAGTGCCATTACCGCACGAATCCCTGCACGGGGATGACCCTGCACTTCAACGATAGTGCAGAGGCAGTTTTCTTTTTTCTTATTAGCGGCAAAATTACGGAATTCTTAGATAACCATTTTGTTAAATTGTTGGATATCACAAACAAACCACAGGAGAATCTGATCCCTGACACGAGCTACTATTCCTTCTCAATCTTGGAAAGGGCCTTCATCATCTCCCGCCGCTCGGCAATCCGCTTCATTTCGAGGGAGACAAAGAAAAAATTCAGGCCGACGACGATGATCACGAGGGTGAGCCCGAACCCGAGCAGCACACCCTGGGTCGTCAGAAAGAGGGCCCAGAGTAGGACGACAAACGAGATCAGGTAAAAAATCGTCCAGGTTCGCAGCGCCGTGATATCCATTCGTTGTCCGTTGGAAGGTGACATGTAAGCTGATAAATAGTTTTTCCCAAAAACAGCGAATAGCCCGGAAAATGCTGCATAATTCGCTCATTTTATCTGATCCGCCATACCATGGTTACCCATGGATGTCAGGGATGTCATCACCGTCGTCGGTGCCTGCCTGATTGTCGCAGTGCTGGCACTGGTCGTCCAGCCGGCCCTCGAAAACGGCACATTCTTTGCCGAACCGACGCCGCCGGTGACCCCCACACCCGCACCCACCCCGACACCGACACCGACGCCGGTGCCGACACCGGCAGGGCCCTGGCGGATATTCTACACGCCCGACCCGCATGGCTATCCGGTCATTTTCCTTCCCGAACGCATGTCGGTCTTCGGGGCATCCGATCCCGAATGGCACAGCACCGGTGTCGAGACCTTTGCATTCCTTTCCGAAGTCCGCGGGGGAATTACCCAGACATTTACCGTCCCGTATCCCGTCTGGCGGGTCAATTCCACGCTTGACGGCAGGAACCACCCCCAGTCGGCATTGCTCGAATGGGTGCTGGTCGACGCGGCGAACGGTGATATCCTCGATGGCGGTGAGGTTCGCCACCTGGAAATCGTCAGAAAAAATATTCAGGTTTCACAAAAGGAGCTGTATTTCATCATACGGGTCCGCGATGCGGACAGGTACACCATCACCCTCGAGCGTCCCCTGAAACTGTACTGATGGCGTTCAGATCCGCTCAACGGTGATCCGGATCAGATCGCCGGTTTTCAGGCCATGGCCTTTCGGGATATCGATATTGAACCAGAGCTCGGGATCCAAGGCCTCTCCGCCCTGATGAGGGCCCTGGTTCATGAGGCAGTCCTTGGTCTCGTCAATATTCGCGATAAATTCAATTTTTGACTCGAAACGAAGAACGGTTTCTTCCATGGTACAATGTGCCCTTCGTGTTTCATAATCGTTTGGTTAGTACGGCTGCCATGACCGTAAAAAATCGGGACCGCGATGCATATCACTGGATAGGGGAGCGGAAGCGAAGCAAACCGTGAGAGAAAGAAAAGTTACGCAGCCCTGGGAAGGACGCGCCATGTGGTGCTGTTGGAATAACTCCAGCGGCTGATATCCAGTTCTTCGCAGATCTCTGCAAGAATTGCAAGATTTGTTCCGACTTCCTTCGGGGAGAGGCCCAGTTCCTTTGCAATATACTTTGATTTAAAGTAATGCTTTCCTTTATCGAGGCCTTTCTTGAGATAATATAGTATTTTACGCTGGGATTCCGAATACGTATCCCGGATGCGGTCTGTATGGGACATCGTGTTCCTCCAGAGGATATCAGATGGGTATATGTAAAATATTATTTAAGGGTTACGATTTGAGATTTTTGATTTCAATCCAATTTTTGTGCCCGGATGGTGTGGTGCACTGCTATTACCGGAATTTTTTTGGGATGCTGCGGGCATAGAACGATTAACCATAGCGATTATCGATGTTCGAGCGGATACTCGCCTATCTTTTCGATCAACCGGGCAATCACCGTATCCCGCATCCCTTCAACGAACTTGATGCTGCCGACGACGAGATGGCCGCCGCCGTTGACCCCGCCGCCGTCTATCTCCTCACGCAATTCCCTGACCATGCGGGGAATATTGAGAAGTACGCCGCGCGACCGTATAACGGCAAAATCAGGCCCCACGCCAAGCGTCACGACGGCGGATCCGGCATGGCGCCGGCAGAGGCGATCGTGGACTTCGCCCGAGGTCTTGCCGGGCGGAGGAAACGTGAAGCGGTGTGCATATATCTCCACATCGAGCGAGAACAGGCGCGCTCCGTTCTGCAGGAGCTGCTCCTGAACATGAGGCATCGATGCCCGGAGCTGCTCTTCGATCGCGAGGTTCGCTTCCCGGACCAGCAGTGCGACAAGTCTGGCATGGCGTTCCGGATTCCGGTTCAGGTTGAGAATGTCCCTGACAATCTCCCTTCCGTCGTTGAACCGAAGCCAGAACTGTTCGTAATCAAGCGCAAGCGCGATCTCCTTGCAGTGCTCCTCGGAGCAGGTATCCGCGACCAGAGCAAGATAGCGGTTCCGTTCGGGTGCTTCGCTGCGATCGCCGACGGCTGCAACGGCAGGAATATGGCGTATCCGTTCCTCGACCTCCGGGAAGATGAAACGGGCAAGCTCGGTTCCGAGCATGCCCGCAGTGATCCCGAAATCACCGCCCGCGTGGTACGGATTGACATGTGCCTCCAGGAACTGGTCCACCGATGCATCGGGATGGTGGTGATCGACAACCACAATCGAGAGGTCGTAGACACGTGCCATGCGGTATGACGGTTCATCCTCCTCGGTGGATCCATTGTCCATCATGAGAATGAGGGGCATTTTCTGGCCGAAACGTACGCTGTCCTTGGTGGCAAAGTCAAGGTCGCGGGTCACGTCCTCAATTTCATAGAAGGGGGCCTTCGAGGGGGCGCGTTTGAAAAGGTAATTTTCAGCGTCAAAGTCCGCACCGCTCTCACGAATCAGGGCGATGACAGCAGTCTCGACCGCCACAGCGGCAGAGATCCCGTCAGCATCGGCATGGTGCCGGAGCACGATGGGCTGGGCGGTGAAAACCGCTTTTCTGATGATTTTGGCAATCTTCCTCAGTTCGGGACGGAGTTTTTCGAGAACCTCGCTCTCCACAAGGAACGGGATCTCCTCAGGTTCCGCCCGATCGTCGAGTGCACGGTTGATGCGCTCCCGTACGGTATCCGCCTCATCAGGAGAGAGCACCGCAAGCGACGCCACTTCGATCTGGAGCTGGTTGTTGCGCTGCATCACCTCGCCGAGGATGCCGACCATGTCGCCGACCACGACTTCAGGATACGCACGAACCCCTGCCTCGATAAAAGCGGCAGCATTTTCCGTTCCGGTTTCATCGACTATCGTAAAGATTGTCGGGCCCGACGTCTGTTTGATCTGGGCAACTTCGCCCTCGACCATGACCGTCCTGCCAATCTTCGATGCCAGATCCGAGAGGCGCACGGCAGGAGTCTTCCGAACGACGGTCTGGGTGTGATAGATAGCCGGTGTGACTTCCTCGAGATCGATATTGCCGTTTTTCCGGATCGAAAGTACCCGGACAACGATGGGATCGCGTTCGCGGTGCGAGAGCTTCTGGTTGCTTTTATGCACGAGGCCCTTGACACGATCATTTAAGAGAACGAACGTGCCGAAATTCGCAAATCCCTGCACCCGTGCTTCATAGGTCTTTCCTTCCTCAACATCCTCGATACCGCAGGTTGCACCGAGCCGATAAACAATAGTATCCATTTCGTTATTCATGTCTTTCACCGAGTGTATTCGTGTTGTGCTTCACTCCGCACAGAGTTCGTTCAGCCGCTCTTCACCGTCACGCCGCCCCTTTGCGATGATCAGATCGCCCGCATGCAGCCGGTCGTTCTTTCGGGGCCGGTACCGCCACCGCTTCTCGTGTTTTATCGCAAGCACCACCATGCCGGTAACCGTCCCCAGGGACGCTTCTTTCAGCGTCTTCCCGTCAAGGGCCGACGACGGCCCCACCCGGACACGGGTGATTATCTCGTCCGATTCACGGACGATTTTTTTGAATACGGGTGGGACCTCGATATCACGGAGAATCACATCGACAATAGCATGCGCAGCGTTGCTGATCGTTTCGGCAAACGAAGACATATACAGCAGGCCGCGAAGGTATTCGACATTGTTGATGCGTTTGGCAGCTTCCAGAACCCACAGGTCGAGTTCGTAGCGCATATCATCCATTTTCGAATCAAGCGACGCAACCTCGTCGGCAACATCCTTATGCTGAAAGAGCAGCGCCGTGTAGGCAAGCCCGACGGCAAGCTCGCTGCTGTCCTTCATTTTTATGATAAGGCGCACCGCTTTTTCCAGATCGTCGACGACCGCCTCTTCGCGGGTCTCAACCGCTGCGGGACCCTGCCGTCCGGCGAGGAGAAACAGCGGCGAAACGCCGCCTTCAAGCCCCTTGGCGATAAGAATGTCCCCGTCGGCAAGGCGGGTGGCCCGGTCCGGGTCATAGAGCCAGCTGATGCCGCGCCGTATGGCAATGACCCGCATGCCGGTCGTGCTCTGGAGTTTGATATCGCCGAGGGTGACCCCGGCAAGGGCACTGTTCTCATCGATAACGAGCCTGACCGTCACTTCCTCCGCTTCGGGGAGGGCTTTTCGCAGGCGTGCAGGGAACTTGACCCCCTTTAAGATAATCATCGCCATTTCAGAGGCGGAATTCGAAATTTTTTCCGCGGCTTCCGCAACCTGTAAAAGACCGCTCATCGATTCCGCCTCTTCAATCCGCCGGGCTCCGAGGATGCTCTGGATGCGGGCCTGGTAGACGAGGCAGTTCATGCGCTCTTCGAGATTGATGACTTCCTGCGCGATATCCCTGCTTTCGAATAATATTGCGGAATAGGAGAGATCAACCATAAGTTCCGAGATATCCTTCATTTCGATAAGGACATCCTTGAAACTGGTCGGCTGATATTCGAGTTCCGTCATAGATAGAAAACCCATGTCAACTAATCGTTTATATGGTTCTCCATTTCCCGGCACGCCACCGGCATCTCCCTACGGGGAGGAGGCGAAAGGCAAACCATACTTTTCTACGAACCTCTGTATTTTCTTTGATTTTTTAAAAGATAAACCCTCCAGTACTACCGCAACCGATACAGATCCTGCCGCCTCGCGATCCGCACCCGGGAAGGAGTCGCCTTTCACCAGTACCTCCCCTCTCAGAGCACCATATTGATAACCCCAATCAGAATGGCCGCACCCAGCAGGTCGATGATGCTCGTGATGACGGGTATCCCGAAATTATCGGGATCCAGCCCGTACCGAAACGACATGCTCGCGGTGACGTAAGAGACGATATTCACGAGCGACAGCACGATGATCCCTGCGCCCGTCGCTATCAGGCCCATCGCAAGCAGCCCGGGTGATGAAAGGCCCATCACAAGCGCAGCGCCGTGCGCAACGACGGCCATGAGGGGGAGCAGGACAAAGGCATAGAGGTACGTCGTAGCAAAATGGGGGTACACCTCCCGTTCGGGGCGGAGGTGCGGGTAGAAGACACCGGTGTGCATACCTGTCGCGAGCCGTGAACAGAGTATCCCGCCAATCGAGCCGCACCCGCCCATAAACGGCGGTATCAGTATGAGAAGAGCAGCGAAGCTGATCAGCCGGTCGAGGTCGAGGGCATACGTCGCCCCGGCAAACGTTCCCAGGAGCGAGAGGGGGATGAGCAGCGGGACGATTTCCCGGACAATCTCGCGCACCTCGGTTGTCAGGTAGCGCACCGATACGGCGCTGACGCCGACTGCGCAGAGAACGATGAAAAACAAACCGAAACGGAGGCCGGGATCGAGAGAGAGAAGCCCGAGTGCGGTCACGATCAGAATCGGGAGCGTTACGACATCCCCCGAGGTGGTGACCGTCGGGGCACCGATCATGTCAAGATCCACGCCATGGCGGTGGCTGGCAACCGCCACAAGAATAGTGATCGCGAGCACGATGATCCCGGAGATAATGCCGGAAATAACCGAGATCAAAACAAAATCGGTAATCCCGATCCCATGCTCGCCCAGAAGCGTGGTGACGCCCCAGGCAAACAACCCCAGCACAAAAGCGATCAGGACGGTCACGACAAGCGATGCCCGCAGGTTTCCGCCGAGAACGCTTGTTTTTTCGAATGCTACTTCAAATTCGCCGAGGTGCATTGACGACGAGAGGCGCGAGGCGAGGACGCCCGAGATGCTCCCCCGCATATTGATCGATGGCGGGAGCAGTACCATCAGGCCGGGAATCAGTTCGAGGACGTCACGGACCGATCCGAGATACATGCCGGCGACGCTTGCCGCAAGCGCACTGAGAACGAGCGCAACAAGGCCTGTCATCACAAGCCGCCACCGGCCTGCGACTGCCACCTGCTTCAGCATCACCGTCACCCATACCCTTCACTCCTCCCGAAACGGAATCTCCAGCATTACACAATCGTCCGGTGCGATCACATCGCCCTGAAAGTGTTGCCGTGCCTCCCGTATATGGTTTGCTGTACTGGTATATCGCGAACTGATATGCACGAGGGCAAGCGTTCGTGCATGGATCTGCCGTGCCACTTCACCCGCCTCGCTGGCAGTCGAATGGAAGACCTCACGCGCCCGGTCCGCCGCACTGTCATCGAAAGTTGCGTCATGCACGAGGAGATCGGCATCCGCCCCGTATTCCAGCAGGCCTTCGGCTCCCGGGCGGGTATCGCCGGTGTAGATCAGGCATCGTCCCGGCCGGGGCGGGCCCATCACATCTGCGGGAACGATCTCCGTTTCAATGCCGCCTTTGATAAATGTGACCGGTTCGCCCCGCTGCAGGCGCCCGAAGAGCGGTCCGGGGGAGAGGCCGAGCTCCACGGCACGTTCACGATTGAACCTGCCGGGGCGGGGATCCTCGCGCAGGATGTATGAAAGGCTGGCTGTCCCGTGATGTGCGGCAACGGCAGTCACCCGGTATCCGGAGAATGGCACCACGGATCCGTGGCGGAGTTCGATGGGAACGAGCGAGAACCGCACGGGATTTTTCGAGAGCGCTTTCACGGTATCGACGAAGTCGTGGACACCGGCGGGGCCGTAGATCGCGAGCGGTTCGGTGCGTTCCATGAACGACAGCGTCTGGACGAGGCCGGGGACGCCGAGGAAATGATCGGCATGCCAGTGCGTGATGAAAAGGGCATCTATGGTGAACCCGGTCCTCGCGCGCATCATCTGCTGCTGGGCACCCTCGCCGCAGTCGAACAGCAGCGTGTCGGATCCGCGCCGTACCATCAGGCAGGGTGGATTTTTCTGGGGTGTCGGAAGTGCGCCTGCGGTTCCCAGAAAATACACCTGCAGGGTCTCGCCGGCTATGCAAACCACCTCCGGAATGCCGCGAGGCTGCGTGCCGCTTCCTCGAGGTTTCTCCCCTCGACCACACAGATCCCCCGGTACGATTCGCTCACCCGCCTTCCGACGAGCTGCCAGTCGATCGTGCCATCACCGAGCGCAAGGTGCTCGTCGTGCTCCCCGTGATTGTCATGCAGGTGCATATGGTCCACACGGGCAAGTTCGTCCAGAAATGCCTCCACCACGCCCATGGTATGGGCGTGCCCGACATCGAAGGTCACTCCCACACCTGCAAGTCCCTCCGTCATGCCGAACAGTTCGCCCGGTTCCCGGCAGAGAAACTCCTTCACGGCGATCATGTTCTCGAGGCAGACCAGAACACCGGCATCCGCAGCACAGGCCCCGATCTCGGCAAGGGCCTCGCGATGATACCGCCATACGGTCTCCGGAACGAGCTTGCCCGCCGGGGAGAGATACCCCGGATGGATCGTCACGCGATCCGTCAGATCCGCGGCATGCATGATGCACCGGCAAATCTGGCGGACAGACTCGCGATAAATCGGATAATTCAGCGATGCAAGGTTCAGATCGGCATAGGGGGCATGCACGCTGACGGCAAGGGTGGTCGATTCCAGAACATCGCGTATTTTTGCGAGGTTGTCCGGCTGGTCGAGGCGGTAATTTCCGTCGGCCGATATCTCCCAGCCGTCGTAACCGCACTCTTCAATGCCGTATACCCATGCGATATCATCCCAGACCGTGGACGAGGAGGAGAAGAACACCCTGTTTTTCATGTATCCGCCTCCAGTGAGAGGAGCAGTGCCCGGACAGCATCCGAAAAAGCGGCAAGGCTGCCGCTGTTGTCGATGGTGACATCCGCCATGGCAAGGGCGTTTCCGAGGCCCCAGCCAAGCTCGCGCTCATCGCGGTCCCGCAGGCCTTCTTCCCCCGCCGGATCGTCCGACCGGCCCCGCTGCTGCAGGCGCTCCAGCCTGACGGCAAACGGCGACGTTATGCCGACCAGAACGAACGAATCAAAGTGGGCACGGTAGGTCGCCACCTCCGCATCACTGCGGATACCGTCAACCAGCACGACGGGCGCATCCTGCGCCTCGATGGCGGATATCGTCAGGAGCGCGATGGCATCCCGGCCGTGCTGCTCGCGCAGGCGGCGCGACATCTCCCCCATGGCAGCATCGTCAGGAGCGAGCCCTGCCTCGCGGATGGCGTTTCTGATCACGTCCCCCATGACGATAACCGGAATGCCCATCTCACCCGCAATTCGCGAGAATTCACCTTTTCCTCCGGCCGGAAGGCCGACGATCCCGATCACTTTCATGTATTTCTCCGTGCCTGCATGATATCCGTCAGCACAATGGATTCCGCAATGATGATGCGGTTTTTATCGTAGACCACTTCCCCGTCTTCACGTGTCCGGATTTTTACCGGCCGGTTTAAGCGATCCGCAATCCGTTTGATCTCATCGAACGAGAGCGGGGGGATCATGCCTTCCACGCCCTGCTGAAGCACAAAATCAACTCCCTCCGCTTCCCGCGCGATCACCGGAACATCGTTTTCCCGCCCCCGGAAAATCGTCGTCACGACCTCGAACCCGGGCAGCCGCCCGTCCGCATATGCTTCCCGGCAGAGCGCCAGCGATTCCCTGATGCGTCCGGTGGTTTCCGGCCTGACTTTCAGGAGATTGGGGTACTGCTCCCATGTCGCCTTGATGTCGAGTGCGATGCGGTCGACGATCTGCTTTCCAATCAGCTCGCGCAATGTTTCGGGATACACCCCATTGGTATGCAGGCCGACGAAAAGCCCCATCTTTTTGGAGGCTTCTGCCAGCGCGACAAGCGCATCCTTCTGCATGGTGGGTTCGCCCCCGGAAAAAACGACGCCGGAAACGACCATCCGGGTGGATCCGATCAGCCGGATGATCTCCTCCGTATCCCGGCGGTCATCGCCGGCCTGGAGATCCCGGTTATGGCAGTAATGGCACCTGACGGGGCAGCCGCGAAGAAAAACGGTGCAGACGGCACGCCCCGGCCAGTCCACCGTCGATAAAGGCACAAAACCCCCGAAATTCACCTGCAAAAAACCACCAGCCATTACAATGTGGGCGGAGTATCACTTGAAGGTTTCAATAGGCGCCCCCCCGCAGGGAGCGCACAGGGATTTTACGAATTGTACCGTTCGAAATCCGGCATTTCATCAACCCCGTGCTTTGCTGCAAAACACCGGCAGTCCACTTCGAAAAAGCAGGAGCGCCCGCAGGGCATGGCATCAATCCGCACAATGGCCGGCCGATGCCCGCAAACGGCAGGTCGCCCCGGCCAGACCTTTTCCCGGGGGTGTCATCGTCGCACAATCGCGATAACCGGGGAGACCGGGGCACGACCGGCGCACCCGTCCCGGCATGGAGCGCGGGAACCTGCGGGTGCGAAATCCCCGTGCCCGGTTTTACAACTTAATTTGCGTTGACGAAAACAAATTTACTTGAGTGGAAGACAAGCCAGATTTCGTCAAAAATTGAGAAAAACAGGATTTATAACCTATTTCTCATGTACTGTAGGGTATGACACTCATCGAAGATGCCAGAAAAGGCATCGTCACCGAGGAAATGAAGATTGTCGCGAAGGAGGAGGGCGTGACCGAGGATTTCGTTCGCCGCGGCGTCGCGAACGGGCATATCGCCATCCCGGTTTCACCCTACCGGAACGTCAAAATATGCGGTATCGGCGCCGGTCTGCGGACCAAGGTCAACGCCTCCATCGGCACCTCGACCGATATCGTCGATATTGATACGGAAATTGAAAAGGCAAAGGCCGCACAGCGTGCCGGAGCAGACACGCTCATGGAGCTTTCCACCGGCGGCGACTTCCAGGAGATCCGGAGAAGGATCATTGCCGTTACGGATCTCTCGGTCGGCAGCGTTCCCCTGTACCAGGCCTTTATCGAGGCAGCACAGAAAAAAGGCGGCGTTGTTTTCATGGATCCGGACGATCTCTTCCGGATTACGGACGAACAGGCAAAACTGGGCACCAACTTCATGGCCATCCACACCGGCATCAATCGCGAGACCGTGAAGCGGCTGCAGCGCCAGGGACGCCATGGCGGCCTTGTATCCCGCGGCGGAGCATTCATGACCGCGTGGATGATCCATAACGAACAGGAAAATCCGCTCTATTCGGAATTCGATTACCTTCTTGAGATCATGAAGGAGAACGACGTGACCCTTTCCTTCGGCAACGGCATGCGCGCAGGCGCCTGCCATGATGCGACCGACCGGGCCGGACTGCAGGAGCTGCTCATCAACGCAGAGCTTGCCGACCAGGCGCACGAGTATGGCGTGACCACGATCATCGAAGGCCCCGGCCACATCCCGCTCGACGAGATCAAGGCGAATGTCAAAGTGCAGAAACGGGTGACCAACAACAAACCGTTCTACATGCTCGGGCCGCTGGTTACGGACATCGCACCCGGCTATGACGACCGTGTCGCCGCCATCGGTGCTGCAATCTCATCCGCCGCCGGAGCGGACTTCATCTGCTATGTCACCCCCGCCGAACACCTCGCGCTCCCGACGCCCGAGGAGGTATTCGAAGGCGTGATCAGCTCGCGCATCGCCGCCCACGCCGGTGACATGATCAAACTCGGAAAACGTGACGCCGATCTCGAAATGGGGCATGCACGGCGCGATCTTGACTGGGAACGCCAGTTTGCGGTTGCCATGAATCCCGAACGTGCCCGAAAAATCCGCGACGAACGGTCCCCTGCCGACAAGGACGCCTGCACCATGTGCGGCGATTACTGCGCGATAAAGATCGTCAACCGGCATTTCACCTTCTGAAAGGTGATCAATCACCAGCATTTTTTACCATGACGGGCACACCTGAACGTGATACGCCGTGAAGATTGTCGTCTCCGTGATGAACGCCGGCTCAATTCGTGAAGCAGTGGCCGAACACCCGGATCTCCTCGAGCTGCGCCTTGACGCGCTGGCAGGCCTTAAACCCGCCCGGGACCTGCCGCTTCCCGTCATCGCGACCCTGCGCAGCCGTGAAGAAGGCGGCTTTTTTTCAGGAGACCAGACAGAGTGGTATTCGATCGTCCGCCCATGGGCAGGGACTGCCGCGTATATCGATATCGAGGAGCGGTATGCGGCCTGTGCACCCGTCGTAAAAGCAGAGGGATCGGCCGTCATCGCCTCCGTTCACCTCCCCGGCATGCCTTCCGAAGCGGAACTCGAACGGATAGAAAGGCGCCTGCGGGCGTACGGGGACATTCCCAAGATCGTCGTCACACCGTCCTCGCGTGACGACATTCTCACGCTCCTCCACTTTACGCTCCATGCAGAAAAACCGATCTGCACCGGTGTGCTCGGCCAGGAATGGCGCCATGCACGCGTTCTGCTGCCATTATACGGTTCCGGGCTTGCGTACTGCCATGCCGGAATCGCCGCTGCAAGCGGCCAGTACCACGTCCGCGAACTGAAACAGCTCCTGGGTGCGCTTGCATGATACGTCCCGATAAGCCGGCATCGGGCGGCGATCACCGCATAAAAGAGCGGTTGAGAATCTGTCTGAAGGAACGGCGTGCGGTCACCGCCGGTAGTGATCGCAGGGCATACAGCAGGCAGATCACCGGCTACCTCCTCGGCCTCCTCTCCGGTTTTTCCACCATACTCGTCTATGTCTCCAAGGATCCCGAGGTGGACACCCGCCTCCTCATCACGGAACTGCTTTCCCGGGGTGCTGACGTGGTCGTTCCGATCATCGAGCGCGAGTCCCGGACACTGCGCCTATCCTATCTTCGGGATCCAGACCACCTGTCCGTTTCGACGTTCAACGTTCCCGAACCGATCGGGCATGAAATCCCGGCAGATCCCGAATGTATTCAGGCGGCCGTCATCCCGCTTATCGGATTTGATGCCGCGGGGAACCGTATCGGGTACGGTGCGGGGTACTATGACCGGTACCTTTCCCAATCACCGCACGTGGTAAAAATCGGCATCGGATTCTCCTGTCAGGAGGCGGAACGCATTCCCTGCGAGGACTTTGACATCAGAATGGATTATATCGTGACGGAGCTGGGCGTCATCAGGTGCCCGGGCCGGAATCCACCGGATCCGCAGATCCGCAGATCGTTATTCCCCGGCCCTTTTTCTGTGGAAAATCATCCCGAAAGCCCCGGCGCTATAAATACTCGTGGGCAAAATTTATATACGTGATCACCCTTACTATAGGTAAGTATCACATTGAGGATTACCATGACTCCATCACATGACATCGAAGTTATCGTCAAGGAAGCGGCGCACGAAGACGCGGGGAGGGGGATTGCCCGCCTGTCCATCGACCTGATGAAGGCGATGGGCCTCGTCTCGGGCGACGTCATCGAAATCCAGGGAAAAAAGAAGGCTGCGGCACTGGTTCGCCCCGGATACGATCAGGACACCGGAAGGGGCATCCTGCGCATCGACGGCACGATCAGGAGCAACGCCCAGACCGGCATTGACGAAAAGGTAAAAATCAAGCGTGTCGAAGCGGAATATGCCGAAAAAGTCGTTATCCAGCCAACCCAGCCCATCAGGCTCATGGGCGGCGAGCAGTACCTCTCGAGGCTGCTGCAGGACCGGCTGATCGTGGAGGGGCAGACCCTGCGGGTAAATCTCCTCGGCAACCCGATCACCTTCGTCATCGCCAGGGTCAAACCCCGGGGCATCGCAATCGTCGGCCCGAAGACCTGGATCGAATTCAAAGAAACCCCGTACGAGCCCGAGGAAGGGAAAAAACCCGTATCCGACGTGCACTATGAGGATATCGGCGGCCTCGGGCGTGAGCTCGAGATGGTGCGCGAAATGATCGAACTGCCGCTGCGGCATCCCGAAATCTTCGAACGGCTCGGTATCGAGCCGCCGAAAGGGGTGCTGCTGTACGGGCCGCCGGGAACCGGAAAGACCCTGATCGCGAAGGCCGTCGCCAATGAAGTGGACGCGCACTTCATCACGCTCTCCGGGCCCGAGATCATGAGCAAATACTACGGGGAAAGCGAAGGGAAGCTCCGTGAGGTCTTCGAAGAGGCACAGGAGCACGCACCGACGATCATCTTCATCGACGAGATCGATTCGATCGCCCCGAAACGCGAGGACACCAAGGGGGAAGTGGAGCGCCGCGTCGTCGCCCAGCTCCTGGCCCTGATGGACGGCCTCAAAGGGCGCGGACAGGTCATTGTCATCGCCGCCACCAACATCCCCGATGCCATCGATCCGGCACTCCGGCGGGGCGGGCGCTTCGACCGCGAAATCGAGATCGGCATTCCCGACAAGAAAGGCCGCCTGGAGATCTTTCAGGTCCATACCCGTGGCGTTCCGCTCGATCTTGGTGAAGGAAAAGGTGAAAAGGCACATGAGGACGATACCTCCCGGAAAAAATTCCTCGGGCCCTTCGCCGACCGGACGCACGGCTTCGTCGGCGCGGACATCGCTCTGCTGGTGAAGGAAGCGGCGATGCACGCACTCAGGAAGCACCTGCAGGGCATCAACATGGAGGAGGAAATACCCATCGAGGTGCTCGAAAAGATCCGGGTGACCCGGGACGACTTCGAAGAGGCGCTCAAACACGTGGAGCCGAGTGCGATGCGGGAAGTGCTGGTTGAAATCCCCGAGGTTTCCTGGGACGATGTCGGCGGCCTCGAGGAAGTCAAAGAGGAACTGGTGGAGGCGGTGGAATGGCCCCTGAAATACCCCGAGATCTTCGAGAGACTCGACACGAAACCCCCGAGCGGGATTCTGCTCTTCGGTCCTCCGGGAACCGGAAAGACCCTGCTTGCAAAGGCGGTGGCGAACAAGAGCGAATGCAATTTCATCTCGGTAAAAGGCCCTGAACTGCTTTCGAAATGGGTCGGGGAATCCGAAAAGGGTGTCCGCGATATCTTCAGAAAAGCACGGCAGGCCGCACCGTCGATCATTTTCTTCGACGAGATCGACGCCCTCCTCCCGAGGCGCGGAACCTACATGGGTTCGTCCCACGTGACAGAGAGTGTCGTCTCCCAGATCCTGACCGAAATGGACGGGCTGGAGGAGCTTGCCAACGTGACGGTGCTGGGTGCGACCAACCGGCCCGATATGCTTGACGAAGCGCTGATGCGCCCCGGGCGCCTTGACCGGGTGATATACGTCCCGCCGCCGGACGCGGAAAGCAGGAAAAAGATCTTCGATGTCTACCTGAAAAACGCCCGGGCAATTCTATCGGGCGATATCAGCATCGACGAACTGGTCAACCGGACCGAAGGGTACGTCGGTGCGGATATCGAGGCCCTCGTCCGCGAGGCCAAACTCGGTGCGATGCGCGAGTTTGTTGCCGCGATGGCAGGAAAATCCGAAGAAGAGCTGAAAAACGCATTGCTCAATATCCGGGTGACGCGCCGGCATATCGAGTCGGCGCTCGAGCGGGTCAAGGGCTCGCTGGATCGCGAGGCCCTTGAAGAGCACGAGCAGAAAGCCTGGGAGATGATCTACAGCCAGGAGCAGCGTGAAGTTCTGGAAAAAGCGGTGGCCACGCTCCGGAGGGCCGAATTCGGCGGAGATGCCGAGAAGCTTTCCGGCACGTCGGAGGCGCTCCGGCAGGCGGTGTTTGCACGGAGGAAAGATTTCGGTGCCATCAGGCGGCTGACGAACGAACTGGAAACGAAAATGGCAGACAAGGAACGCACAGGAATATGAAGGAACACGAAAACGACGATATCAAACGCATCGCCGAACTGATCTGCAGGCTTCTTGCCCAATCGCTGGCGGAGCGCGGCGAACAGCCGATCGGGTACGGGTTCACCATTATCGCCGGCAACCCCGACAGCCGCGACGGCGGTGCCTGTGAACGGTGCGGCAATACGGAGCCCCGGAGACGGATCATCGAGCCCCGCATCGAAATCCATCCCTGCGAAGACCAGATCCATGTCACGGCCGAGGTCGCCGGTGCCGAGGGGCAGGAATGCCGGTATGCCGTTCGGAAACAGTGCCTCCATCTCGCCGTTCCGGCAGGCGACCGCGTCTACCAGGCATCCGTCTCCCTTCCTCCCGTCGAGGAGGAACCGGTGCGGGTGACCTGCCGGCACGGCGTTCTTGAAGTCGTCCTCAAAGCCTCGCACGGGGAGAAAGAATCCTCCCCGTAACCGGATCCCCGCGCCACCGGCAGCGGTAGACAGCGTTATTACTCTTGGGCAACGATACTTCGCACGCGGTTAGCCAAGGAGGATGACCATGATTTCACTACGGGAGTATCTGGACACAACCCGGTGCGAAGAGCCCCTCAAAGACTTAATTGAGCTTATTGCGTACCAGGCCATACCGATTCGAGAAGCCTTTCTTTCCAACCAGGCCTATGCGGCATCGCTGAATGCTTCGGGCGAACAGCAGGCGGCGCTGGATACCTGGTCGGACCGGCACCTGACGAATGTCCTGCAGGAATCGAAACTCGTCGCAGAACTGGCGTCGGAAGAGCAGCCTGATGTTGTCAGGTTTCCCGGTGCAACGACAAACTATGCCGTGGTGATGGACCCGCTCGACGGATCGTCCCTGATACAGGTAAACCTCGCGGTCGGAACCATTGTCGGCATATTCGGGGAAGGGGGGGTGCTCCAGAAAGGAGAGCGCCTCAGGGCAGCGATGTATATGCTGTACGGCCCGATGACGGTGCTCACCATCACGGTCGGGGAAGGCGTCTGCCTCTTTGCCCTCAACGAGGCCCGGCAGTACGTGCTGCTCTCGGGGGGTGTCCGGATGCCGGAAGGCAACCTGTACGGCAGCGGGGGCATCAGACCGGACTGGACCGAGGCGCATACGGCCTGCATCGGTCAGATCGAGGGAGAGGGGGCAAAACTCAGGTATTCAGGTTCATTTGTTGCCGATTTCCACCAGATCCTGAAGTACGGCGGGGTATACTGCTACCCGGCGCTGAAAAAGAAGGAAGAAGGCAAGCTCAGGCTGCTCTTCGAAGCCATCCCCATCGGATTCATCGCCGCGCAGGCAGGAGGGGCGATCAGCAATGGCAGGGGCGACATCCTCGCCATCGAGCCCACGGCAGTTCATCAGCGCACCCCGATCTATGTCGGCAGCAGCGGATTGATACGCCATATCGAAGATCTCCTCGCACGGTGACGGGACATTCAACCGGCTGCTCCCCGCGCCGGTGCGGCGATCACAAGCCGGGAGGCATCCCCTTCCCCGGACCCGGCATCCGGTCTCCCGGGCTGAAAAAACGGAAAACGTGGCAGATTATGTCGCTTTCCGCCGCCATTCTCCGGGAAACAG
>JAAEEQ010000176.1 GCA_013415665.1 Methanomicrobiales archaeon | reverse complement strand
GGAGCTGGGGGACGGCGACGTCATCGTCGTGCCCGCGAAGGTGAAGGCATCATCGCTGACCCGGAGCATCGTTGCTGAAATGCTCCACCCGGTGGAGGCGGACAGCATCACCGTCGAAGAGATCCGCGTGCAGGCGCTGCACCTCTATTTCCGGCCGGTGTACGCGTTCGAGTATGCCTGGCCATCGAAGCAGAAGACAGCGGTTCTCGAACTCGATGCCGCCACCCGCGAGGTCAGGCACGGCGGCGTCACCCTCAGGCAGAAGATGCAGGAGGTCTTTTCCGAGCATGATCTCTTCGATATCGGGGCCGATGTCATCGACCTGCTGGTGCCGGGGGGCGGGATCGCCCTGAAACTGGCAAAAAAGGTCTCGGACAGGAAGTGAGGCTGTGCACCGGGAGAACCGTGCAGGGAACCGGGCTGCCGCAGTGCGGCCACGGGCAACGCCACGGCACCGCATCGCCGCGGGAGTGCCCTGCATGCTCCTGCTGCTGGCACTCGCAGCCGGGTGCGTCCTGCAGCCCGTCCCCTCCGCCGAACAGGTCGTTACCGGG
This sequence comes from Methanomicrobiales archaeon, assembly GCA_013415665.1. Lineage (GTDB taxonomy): Archaea > Halobacteriota > Methanomicrobia > Methanomicrobiales > Methanomicrobiaceae > LKUD01. The sequence goes on along the minus strand of JAAEEQ010000176.1, from coordinate 2,004 downwards.
ACCGGCACGGTCGTTTTCATCCCCCGCGAGGGCGGCTTTTTCGGTATTGCCGCCGACAGCGGGGTGCAGTACTGGCCGGAGCACCTCGACCCCGCGTACCGGGCGGCAGGGGTGCGGGTCATCTTCACCGCACGCCTGCGGCCGGACCGCGTCGCGCCGGGCCAGTGGGGCACCCCGGTCGACATCATCGACATCCGGCCGGCACAGGAGCCTGCGGCGAATATCACCGTTCCGCCCGGAGACGGAAACGTCACCGCGTTCGGGAGGGTCGCGGCCGCCGCTGGAGGCACGTATATCATCGTGAGCGATGACGGGATCCCGTACCTGCCGGCGAACCTCGACCCGGCGTTCCGTGTGGAGGGGCTCTACGTCGTCTTTTCCGGCGAAACCGGAGCGCCCCTCCCGTCCGGCGCCATCCCGGTGACGATCAGCGGGATCGCGACCGCGGAGCCGGTACCGTAACCGAAGATTACTTCAGTTTCACGGCGGTGCCGTACGCGAGCAGCTCGGCGGCACCCGCCATGGTCGCGGCGGTGGTGAAGCGCACGGTGACGACGGTTCTGCGCCTCGTTGATCATCCGGTTCATCGCTTCCTGCCGCGCCTCGGCGAGCATTTCGGTATATTCCTGCAGCTCCCCGCCGACAACGCTTTTCAGGCCGGACATGATGTCCTTGCCGAGGTGCTTCGACCGGACGGTGTTGCCGTAGACAATCCCCAGCACTTCGGTCTCCTTTCCCGGAATGTCGCATGTTGTGGTCAGAATCATGATTTTTCCTCCGCTACCTTTTCAATGACCGCTTCGCGCCCCCGGAACAGGATCAGCGCAATGCCGACGATGATGAGCGGGACGCCGAAAAAATACAGAGGAACGATGATCAGGACAATTCCTGCAAGGATGAGGGCGATGCCCCAAGCCACTTCGCTCTGCATACCTTAAAGGAGGACGTTTTGATCCGTTAACGGTTCTGGTTGCATCCCGAAAACGCCTTTGCCGAAAGGGCGCAATACCACTGCATCCGGAGACCACGATGACCTTCGAAGTAGCCCTTGCCCGCTGCGGCTCGTACGACCCTGCCGCCGTTGCAGCTGCCGTTGAAGAAGCCGTCGCCCCGTTCGGGGGTTTTTCTGCGTTTGCAGGGCGCGGGGACCGCGTGCTTCTCAAACTGAACCTGCTTGCCGCAAAGGCGCCCGAAGACGCGGTCACCACGCACCCGGCACTCGTCCGGGAGGTGATCAAAAGGGTGCAGGACTGTGGTGCCGAGGTCCTCGTGGGGGACTCTCCCGGCGGGAGGAATACGCCCGCAAAGTACCGTGCACTCCTGAAAAAGACCGGGATTCTCGACGTTATCGAGAGCAGCGGGGCTCGTGCGGTCTATTTCGACGACCCGGTCACCACGGTCGCGTCCGAAAAGGCACGCACGTTTAAGAAATTCACCGTGACCTCGGTCGTGCACGACGTGGACGCGGTCATTGCGCTTCCCAAATGCAAGACCCACCAGTTCACGACCTATACCGGCGCCGTCAAACTGCTCTACGGGTATATCCCGGGCGTGAGAAAGGCCGAATACCACCTGCACGCCGGCCGGGACGTCGCATGGTTTGCGGAACTGCTGCTCGATCTCTGCAAAACCTTTCCCCCGGCGCTGACGATCATGGATGCCGTCGTCGGCATGGACGGCCCCGGCCCCCAGTCGGGCACACCCCGCCCGATCGGCCTGATCCTTGCCGGGACAAATGCCCCTGCCATCGATTTTGTCGCGACACAGGTGCTCGGGCTTGATCCCGCATCGGTCCCGACCGTCAGGATCGCCGCCGAACGCGGGTACGGCCCCGCAAGCCTCGGCGAGGTGACCGTCCACGGCCCGCACCCGGACACGGTGCGGGTGGAAGGATTCGTGCCCCCGGTCATTCGCACGATGGACCGCCGGCTGCCCCCCGTGATAGTGCCGGTGCTGGACCGGCTGCTCGCCACCCGCCCCGCCGTCGATACGGGCAGGTGCGTC
>JAAEEQ010000012.1 GCA_013415665.1 Methanomicrobiales archaeon | reverse complement strand
GCGGTCAGTGTCAGAAGCGACGAAGCAGGCTGCCAGAATGGTGTGGTGGAAACCACCACCATCGAGGACGATATCCCGGTGCCCGAATTCCCGTCGCCGGCAGTCCCAATCGCCATGATCACCGGATGCATCGCGGTCTGCGCCCTTGGCCGCCGACAGATGTAATCCGCATACCGTTTTTCCGACCGAAACAACAAAGTCTGAACGGCGCAGAACAACGCTGATAGCTATGCCCACCCGTTCTGAAGAAATAAAACCGCCGGTGATTCCCATCTTCATCCCGGAGACGGGGACGACGGAACTCCGCGAGAAGGTCATCAGGAGCGATGCCGAATGGCGGGGGATGCTCCCGCCCCTCGTCTACCGCATCGCCCGGAAAAAGGAGACCGAACGGCCGTTCACCGGGAAACCGGGAAATACCATGACTGCAAAAAGAAGGGGATCTATGTCTGCGCCTGTTGCGGAACGGCCCTCTTCTCTTCGGATGCGAAATTTGATTCGGGCACGGGATGGCCGAGTTTCAGCGCGCCGATTGCCCGTGAAAACATTGCGACGGCACAGGATACGGATCTCGGCTATGTCCGCACGGAAGTGCTCTGCGCCCGCTGCGATGCCCATCTCGGCCATGTCTTCGACGACGGCCCTCCCCCGACGCATATGCGTTATTGCATGAATTCGGCATCGCTGCGGCTGTTAGTGCAGGGGTGAGAAACCCGGATCCGTGTTCCGCTCTCGAGACATGCCCACGCCAAAGGCACCCGCGATAAGGCAGCAGAGGAGCACCCCTGTGCATACCCGAAGTACGTTCATGCGGGATAATCTGATTGGAAGAGGTTCGGCATTACGGTTTATTCTGCAGGAAAGTAAATGAACCGTGGATGAAGCCGGAGCCGCCCGGTTTACGCGAACTGCTCGAGGACGCGGCGCAGATCGGACGGCAGCACCGGTTTTTCCAGGACCCCGACAACGCCCTCGGCATAGAGCGAGAACTCCTCCGGCCAGATATGTTTTGCGGTGAACAGCAGCACGGGGATATCGCGCATTTCCGGTTTTTCCCTGAGTTTTTTGAGAAATTCCCAGCCATTCAACGGGGACATCATGATATCAAGAAGGATAAGCCTCGGTTTTTCTTTTTCAAGCAGATCGAGCGCTTCCACCGCGTTGCTAACCATAATCGGATCCCACCCGAGTCGTGGGAGCAGGAGCTTCATCACCTCAAGGGTGGGAAGGTCATCGTCGATGACCATGACCTTAGGGCTCATCGCACACCACCTTCGGCAGCTGCACCGTAAAGGTGCTCCCGGCTCCGGGTTCGCTGTCCACGATGATTTTTCCTTTATGCATATCGACATATTTCTGGGCGATTGAAAGCCCGAGCCCTATACGGCCGTATTCACGGGCAAGCTTTTCCGAGTCAGCAAGGTAGAAAGGTTCGAAAATGGCCTTCTGCGACTTTTTCGCAATACCGATCCCGTTATCCTTTATCGAGATGAAATGGTGCTGCTCATCGGTCGAATAGTCAATCTTGACAATCCGCGGCGGATTGCTGTACCGGACCGCATTGGATATGATTCCGTCAAGCACCTGATAGAGGCGGTCCCGGTCGGCACAGATGGTCACATCGGGCGATATCAGGCAGTTGAACTCCGCCTGCAGATCGTATCCGCCAATTCTGGTCACCGTGCTGATCAGCTGGCGGAGCGAGAACTCCGTCACTTTCAGCTGGATCTTGCATGAATCCATGATGCCAAGCTCGAGCATCCGGTCTACGACACGGCGCTCCCGTTCGACATTTTCAAGACAGAGACGCAGCAGTTTGACCGTTTCCGAATCAAGGGCATAGCTCGACGGATCTTCAAGAATAAGGTGAAGGTACCCGAGAATCGGCTGCAGGGGCGTTCGCAACTCGTGGGCAGCCGTGTTGATGAAATTCCGCCAGCGATCAAGCTCGCGCTCGAGCTGCATATAGGTCAGGTCCTGTTGCAGCCCGTCGGTGACGTCCCGCATCGTGCCGATCACGCCGATTGTCTTGCCGGACTGGTCCGCGACAGGGCCAAGAAGCGTCGAAAAAACACGCTCCGTTCCCTTCAGCGTTACCGTGAAATCAAAATTGATCGTCTGGCCGTGCCGGAACACCTCCCGTATCCTTCTGTTGTGCGCATCTGCCACGTTCTGGGGAAAGAGATCGGAGAGGGTTTTTCCGATTATCTCGACCGTATCGATGCCGTATTCAGGCGCTTTCGCCCAGTGGAACTGAAGGAATCTCCCTGAGCCGTCCTGCATGAAGATAAGATCCTGCGACGAGTTCACCAGGTACTGCAGCTGCTCTTTCGCCTCTTTAAGATCGATCTCCTCTTTTTCGATTTTGGTTATGTCAAACACCGTGCATTCGATGTACTGCTGCTCCATCGTCTTCTTGCAGGACAGGAGCGCCGTCATAAGCTCCCCCGATTTGCCGAGGAAGCGGACTTTTCGCTCGACCACAGAGCCCTTTTCGCTGCATTCCTTCAGGATGGTCGCCCCGTCCTGCGGATTCTCCCAGAGCTCTTCTGCGGGAAGCCCCCGGAGTTCGGAGGGCTCGTACCCCAGCAGCTCGCCGAGTTTCTGGTTCGCATCGACGATCTTCATATTCATATCGTTGCAGAGAAACATCCCGGCTTCCGCATTTTTAAACACGTTCCAGTACTTGACGTTTAAGAGCCCGCCCTCCTTGGCAAGCTGGGTCGTTGCGACCACAACCCAGAGGTACATGGCAGCATTGATGCCGAGGATGAACGGATCGATGGGCGTGCCCAGATAGTAATAATACGACGTTATCCCGAGGAACGCGACAACCAGCAATATCGTGCATTGCAGCCCGTATCGCGGATACCATATCGAGATGAGCACGATGGGGATGTAATACAGCTGGGGGAAGAGGAAGAGCAGTGCCGGATAGACTGCACCGGTGGGAACGGTGAACGAGAACACGGTGACGAGAACCGACACCATTACAAAACAGGCGATAACCCAGATTTTTACCAGATCGCTTTCCCGGAGACCGAGGTCCCGAAGGATAGGCGATGCAAAAAACCCGGAATGCATGATTAATTAAATTAACTCCGCGTTACATATATATGGTTTTTCTTTTGAAGCCAGAATTTCAGCCATTTTTTGAAATGAATTCGATTATCAGCATTGATTGACAGCGATGGCGGCGGCAGGCGGACACCAAAAGATATATCGCCAACAAGAGGGGCCCGCTGCTTTTTCACATTATATCCAAAACATTCAACACTCATTCCTGCACACGATGGAGCATGCGCCCGTTCGTCTTTGTCAACCTCGCCATGAGCGCGGACGGTAAACTCTCAACGCGGGAACGGCGACAGGTGAAAATTTCGGGACGTGAGGACTTTGCCCGTGTCGATCGCATCAAGGCGGGAAGCGATGCGGTCATGGTGGGAATCGGGACCGTCCTTGCCGACAATCCATCACTGACCGTAAAATCTTCCGAACTAAAAGCCATGCGTGTCCAGACGGGAGCCCTGGAAAACCCCGTCAGGATTGTCATCGACAGCAGAGCCCGGACGCCACCGGACGCCGATATCCTGCACAAAGGCCCCGGAAGAAGAATCATCGCGGTATCGCGGCAGGCACCGGAGGAACGCATCAGCCGGCTCGCCCCCTTTGCGGAGGTCAGGGTTTTCGGGGACGAAAAGGTCGATATGTCCGCCCTCCTGGCATTTCTGCACACGGAAGGAGTGCGAAGGGTCATGGTTGAAGGGGGCGGGACGCTGATCTGGTCGCTCTTTGCCGAGGATCTCGTCGACGAGTTCATCACGTTTGTCGGCAACATGGTCATCGGGGGCGCCAGTGCCCCGACACCGGCGGACGGCAGTGGATTTGCCCTTGAAAGGGAGTTTACACGTTTGAAACTGGCGGGAATGCGTCAATGCGACGACGGGGTGCTGCTGACGTGGACGGTCGAGCGCGAGGGATAGCATCGGCGCGGGTGCGGGAGATTGCTGGTGTTAGTGCCGTTTACCTCATCGTTGCCAGCGTCATTGCATGGCTGAGTTATGCGCTGGCGGGAATGGACGGCGGATGGCTGACGCATGACGCCGATCGGTTCCATGCAATGGCTTCGGCCATGCTCTCGGGCCTGACGCCGTATATCGATTTTATCGACCCGAAACCGCCATTGCTCTACGGCTTTGTGGCGGTCATCGACGGCATTGCCACGCCGGGCATGCTTGACATTCCCGTCGTCACCCTCCTCAATGTGCTCTCCGCGATGCTGCTTTTTCATTTCGGGCGGGATTTGTATGGTTTTGTTGCGGGATTTTCCGCCGGGCTCCTTTTTCTGGTGTCGGCAGTTGCGGCGGAGGGGTATGTGCTCTTTGCCGAGCCATTCGCGGCATTTTTCCTCCTGCTCGGGCTTTACGCGGCAATCGACGGAAAAGCATCCGCGGCAGGTATATGCACCGGCATCGCCGGCGGTTTCAAGCAATATGCACTGTTCGGGATACTGCCGCTGATCTGGCTGATCTGGCTGCGCGGAGATCGCTCCTTCTGCCAGCTCTTCTGCGGATTCGCCGCTGCAGTCGTGCTGCCGTTTCTTGCCGTGTTCCTGCTGTGGGGGCCGGATGCCCTCGCGGCGGCGGCATACTGGACATTCGGGGTGATACCCGCGTACCTGTCAGGGACGATGACCGGCGTTCCCGACTACCGTCCGGATAATCCGCTCTCGTTTCTCATCAACCTTACATTGAGCATCGCGGTGGTATTTCCTACCCTCGTCTTTGCCGGAGGAAGCATTGTCCGGCGAGGGCTTCGCAGCCCTGAAGAACACATATTTGCAGCATATGCCGTCATTTTCCTGACAACGCTCCTCATACGCCAGTACCTCCATTACTGGATGCTGATCCTGCCGTTCCTTGCGCTGCTTGCGTGCCGCGAATTCGCGGACAGGGATTTCCGTGAGACGCGACAAAACGATCTCGGTTAAGATCCCGGCTGACCGCCGGATAAAAAAAAGAATTACTGCCGTTTAATCTCGGATAATTTGTCATAGATACGGTACGAGGTGCCGTCATTATAATAGGCGGTCACTTCAATCCGGTCGCTGCCGGTCGTTCCCGGGAATTCGGCTTCTGCATTGACCTCCGGAGGAAGATCCTTTGTGATAATCTCGCCTGTCGCAAGCGTTGCCTTTGCCGTCAGCTTTGTCACCGCATACTGGCCCTTGCCCCCGCGGAATGTCACCGTTATGGTTCCGTAAATCGGGTCTTTGTCCACATCGACCGTGACCATCTTCTGTGTCGGAACAACATCCGTCGGTTTCGGCTCCAGATCAACAACCTGTGTTGCTGTCGGAACCACCGCCTTTGTCGGCTGGGTCGTCACCGGTGTCGGCGTTGCCGTCTGATCGGCGGGGGATGAGGTGCATGCTGCCCCGAACGTAAGAAGCACAAGGCACAGCACAACGAGCAGAGATACCGTTTTTCTCATAGGGAGTCATACGAGAAACACCTATTTGAGCATTGCGGCATTCAGAAAATCGCCGGATGAGAACAGCATGGCCGCAGGACTCCACCTCGCCCGGCAAATCCTTTTTGCCAAACCACTCCATCATCAGTACCGGAGAATTGACACAATGACGCGTTTAAGCTGGGAAATGAAACTCGGGATAGTGCTCGTGGCACTCTCCGCGGTTGTCTATACCATCAAATTTCTTTTCCTCGGTGATCCTGAGAACACCTATTTCTATGTCTTCAACGCCCTTGGATTCCTGCCCATAAATGTGCTTCTCGTGACTATCGTCTTAAATTCCCTTCTCTCAATACGCTCGAAACGGGAAAAACTCCAGAAACTGAACATGGTTATCGGCACATTTTTCTCGGAAGTGGGAACCGGCCTTTTAACCGCTCTTTCCGACTACGATCCGTGCGGCGGCGACATTAAAAAGGAACTGGTCGTGAAGACGGAATGGGGGCGTGATGAATTCGACCGGGTATCTGCATGCCTCGCATCGCACCCGTTCGGCGTGGATATCGGCGTCGTACGGCTGGAGGAACTCCGTGAATTCCTGATGCAGCGGCGCGATTTCCTTCTTCGGCTTCTTGAAAATCCCGTTCTGCTGGAACACGAGTCGTTCACGGAGCTCCTCCGGGCGGTCTTTCATCTCACCGAAGAGCTGGAGCGGCGAGAAACGCTTGTCGGGCTGCCCGCATCGGACTACGCGCACCTCGCAAATGATATTGCCCGTGTCTACAGCCTGCTGGTCCGGCAGTGGCTCGACTACATGCGGTACCTCAAGGAGAATTATCCGTACCTCTTCTCCCTTGCAATGCGCACCAATCCGTTCGACAGCGAGGCAACCCCGGTTGTCTCCTCCTGATCCGCGCCCGTATGAGGGGGGCAACCCTTATCACCTCCGTTTTCCTCTTCCTCGATGGAGGATGAGGCAACATGAAGGATTTTTCCGTCCTGATCGGCGGAAAGGCGGGTGAAGGCATCAATAGGGCCGGTTTCATCATCGGACGCATTCTTGCCCGGATGGGATACCGCATCGCCATGTACTATGATTATCCGTCGCTCATCCGGGGCGGACACAATTTCGCAATCATCCGGGCGATACCGGATACCGCCGTGGCTGCCCACCATACCACGGTAGACTGTATCCTTGCCCTCGACCAGAACACAGTACTCCTGCACGGCGCCAGAAAGACCCGGGATACCGTCGTGATCGCCAACAGCGATGCCGTGAAAGACGAAACGATCGGGGTGCCGATTCAGACAATCGCCCGCGAAGAGGGCGGTTTGCCGATCATGGCAAATGCAGGCCTGATAGGAGCTTTCTGCGGCGCTTTCGGCATTTCATGGGATCATGCCGCCGGCGTGCTCCGTGAGGAGATGCCCCGCGATGTGGAGATCAACCTTGCCATCGCACGGCGCGGCTTTGATGCCGTCCCCCGGAACGCTACGCTGCCTGCCGGAAAATCCTTGGAGATGCCGCTTTTTACCGGAAACGAGGCGATAGGGCTGGGCCTTCTGCAGGCAGGGCTGGATGCCTATGTCGCGTACCCGATGACCCCGTCCTCGGGCATCCTGCACTACCTTGCTGAAACGGCACCGGAAACCGGATTGAAAGTGGTGCACCCCGAGAGCGAGATTGCGGTCATGCTCATGGCGCAGGGATTTGCCTACGCCGGCAGCCGTACTGCGGTGGGAACCTCGGGAGGGGGCTTCTGCCTGATGACCGAAGGGTTGTCGATGGCCGGCATGAGCGAAGTGCCGGTGGTGGTCGTTCTGTCCCAGCGGCCCGGGCCGAGCACCGGTGTGCCGACCTATTCCGCCCAGGGAGACCTTGGATTCGTCCTGAGCGCGGGGCAGGGTGAGTTTCCCCGCTTCGTCTGTGCACCGGGAACGGTGGAACAGGCCTTCGAATGGTCCGGCCGTGCCCTGAATCTGTCCTGGAAGTATCAGGTGCCGTCCTTCGTGCTGGTCGATAAAGCGCTCTCGGAAGGGATCTATTCTTTCGATGACGCCAATGCAGGGCGCATTCGGAAAGAGCCGCTGCCTGCGCCGGATCCTGCACGGCCGTACCGGCGCTATGCCGATGCTCCCGACGGCATCTCGGCGCTCCTCACGGTTCCTTTTCCCGGATCGGTCATTAAAGTGAACAGTTATGCGCATGATGAAGACGGGCTCACGACAGAATCCCCGGAAACGATCGCCTGGCTGACGGAAAAACGGATGCGCAAACTGCCGGTGATGGTCCGGGAGATCGATCGGCCTGACGCTGTCGTTGTGGCAGGAAATCCCGATGCTGCGACAGCCGTCCTTGCGTGGGGTGCGACCTCAGGCATCTGCAGCGAAGTCGCCGCCATGCTGGATCTGCGGATGGTCCAGCCCCTTGTTCTCTCCCCCTTCCCGCAATCCGCGTTTTCAGGGGCATGTGCGGGAACAGACCGGATCGTGGCTGTCGAGGAGAATGCCACCGGACAGCTCGCCCGTCTCGCAGCAGCCCACGGCATTCCCGTTGACAACCAGATCCTGCGGTATGACGGCCGCCCGTTCTCGATCGAAGAACTCGCCGGCAGGCTGGCGGAGGTGCTGTCATGAAGAGGACCCTTATTACCCCGGCCCGGAACACCTGGTGCCCCGGCTGCGGTAATTTCGCCATTCTACACACGCTGCGCGATGTCCTCCTCGAGAGGGAACGCGAAGGCCATTCGCTCGAACAGACCGTCCTCGTTTCCGGCATCGGCTGCCATGCAAAGATAGCCGATTATCTTGATATCAACAGTTTCTATGCCATACACGGCAGGACGATCCCGGTAGCCACGGGAATAAAACTGGCGCATCCCGATCTCTCTGTCATCTGCTGTGCAGGAGACGGCGACTGTTACGCAGAAGGGCTCGATCACCTCGTATTCGCTGCGAAACGCAACATCGACCTGACGATGATCGTGCATGACAACCGGGTGTACGGCCTTACCACCGGCCAGTACACCCCGACATCCCCGCTCAATTTCAAAGGCAGGTCAACACCCGGGGGAACGCATGAAAAACCGCTCAATCCGCTGGCGCTGATGCTCGCTTCCGGTGCCACCATGGTCAGCCGGGCATACACGCGGCAGCTCGACCATCTGAGAGGGGTGCTTGCCGAAGGTATGGCGCACCGCGGCTTTGCCTTCATCGATGTCCTGCAGATCTGCGCCAGTTTCTTCGACATGACCGGCTATTACAACGAGCACACCTATCTGCTTTCCGGCAATGACCCATCGGACTTCTGGGAGGCATGGAAGATCGCACGGGAATGGGACTATTCCACCGACGCCCCCATCGCGCTCGGCACCCTCTACCGATCATCCGGGGAACCGGTGTACGATGATGCCTACCACAGCCCCCCGCAGTCGCAAACCGAGCGGGACGCCGCAGTCAGGGCGCTGATCGACCGTAAAGCAGGCAGGCTTCCGCCGGGCGTAAAAGACGCGTAAGACCCATATGCCAGGTGTACGACACTCCACGTATCATCCCTTTCGGGAGAAGGCGATGCATGATGATGAATGCAAAAGTCGAAGCGGCGCTCAATGACCAGATCCGGTGGGAGCTGTACTCTTCCTACCTGTACCTCTCCATGCCGGCATGGGAATCGCCCCGCAAGGCCTTCGAGCATTCGCTGGAGCATGAACAGTTTGTCACCTGACGGATCAACGATCTCGTCGATCTCGCAACCAGGCAGAAAGACCATGCGACATCGAATATGCTCCGGTGGTTTGTCGATGAACAGATAGAGGAAGAAGCCAATGCCACGGGATTCTCGATAAACTACGCATGATCGAAAAGGACGTCGGCAGCGGCATGCTCTACATGATTGACCGGGAACCGGCAACCCGCGTGTTTACGCCTGCTGCGCAGCAAACCGCACCATACGGTGCGGGCTTTCTTTTTTGATACGCAGGCATTTGTATGCGCGGTTCGGGCTCCGGCCGGCCGCTCGGAAAACAGCTGCTGACGCAGAATTAATCCATTATGCACCAGCCTTTACTTGAATAAGGAACGATAAGGGCTTTTATGGAACGGTGCCAGCCGATCCGGGTGGATGGCAGTCTCCCCCGGGCATTGGAAGGAGAATAAGCCCTCAACATAAAATTCGCCAAATGAGAATCCTGCGAATTAAAAACGCCTAAAACGAAATTAAAAGGATTAAATACGACAAATTTGGTTTTTATTCGTTTAAATACGCCCAAATTGAATAAAAACGATTTAAAACGTTGGGTTGATAAGTAGATTTAAGTAGCCAGCAGTAAACCTTAGAGGAAAGTCCGCAGGTGATGTCAAAGTGACGGGAATGTTTGTGCCAAAGAAAGTGTTTTTTACGTCCGGAACCGGCAAACATGCCGAGCGTCTCACTTCCTTTGAAATGGCGCTCAGGGAAGCAAGGATTGAATGTTATAATCTCGTCACAGTCAGTTCGATTCTCCCGCCCAAATGCCAGATTGTATCAAAAGATGAAGGCTTAAAAGAGCTGCATGCGGGCAGCATCGTCTTCACCGTGATGTCCCGGCTCTCATCCAACGAACCCTCACGCCGGGTTTCAGCTTCGGTCGGGGTTGCGATTCCGGAAGACAAGGATGTCCAGTGGGGGTATTTTGCCGAACATCATTCGTTCGGCCAGAGCAAAAAGCGAGCCGGTGAATATGCAGAACAGCTCGCATTTGACATGTATAAGAGTATAACCGATAAAACGCCGGCGAAAACCTTAAACATCACCGAATCTGCGGAAGTCAGTGATGAAGGCGAATGGGCAACCGTTATCGCCGCCGCAATTTTCCTGATGGAGTGAAGCCCGGAGGGGTGCATCCTTCCTTTCCGCCTCATCGGGTACCCTTTTAAGGTCGAACCTTTCATTGATCATGGAGATATACTATGACCTCGCGTATCCACGCTCCTCACACAACCTGCCCCAGCTGTAAAGAAGAAGTCTATCTCGACGAACTGGTAGGCGGGCGGTGCCCTCTCTGTGGCTGTTCCCTGGAGAAGAGCGAAGCCGAGGATGCGGAGTTCGACGAATTCATCGGGCGTTCGGATCTCTCCTGGATGGTCTTCCAGTACTTTTTCTTTAAAAAACTCGACCGTCTTGGCGCACATCCTGTCCAGATCATGCAGCTGATCTCGCGGTACGAGGAGCAGTTGTCGGCCGGGGAAAAGCGGGGGGGCCAAGTGCCCGTCAATATCGAGATTCCGTTCCGATTATTCGAACGTATCCTCCCGAAAAAGTGTGCCGTCTGCGGGGTTCGCTTCATCAGGGGAGGGAAGAAGTACCTCTCGGGATCGCTCCGCTCCCAGGCGTTCGGTGTCCGGCATGTCTGCGACGGCTGTGCGGGATCGGAAGAGGGATGCGAGGACACCGACGAATAACCGGTAATGCGCCGGTCATAAAAAAAAGCTTAAAAGGATTAATAACTCCTGCCGAGAAGGGCAGGCCTTCCTGTTTTGCCGCAGATGATGCAGGGCGCCTCCCGCTCCGCGACATGGGGTGACCGCACGTCCGTGCCGAGGACGCTCGCATCGGTCAGGCGTTCGAGTTCACCAGCACATGCCTCCTCGCCGCACCACGGCACAACGGCCACGCCGGTCGCAACAGCCTCTTTCGCCCCGTCGATCGAGGATACGGCATGAATCGACGCTTTCATCCGTTCTTCCGCCCGCTGCCGGAGCGTTTCCGAAAACGCGTCGAGCAGCTCGCGGACGGTGCCTGAAAGGCCGTTCCGGGCGATGCCCTGTTTTTCGCCAAGACGCGTTACCGCCATGACGGTCCCGGCGTCGATATCACGCGGCCCGATCTCGATCCGGAGGGGGACGCCCCGCATCTCCCAGTGGTAATACTTGGCCCCCGGCCGGAGGTTGCGGGCATCGGTCCTGACACGCAGGCCTGCGGCCTGCAACTCGGCCTCGCATGCCGCAGCATGCGCCAGCACTTCATCGCCGCGTTTGCCGACGATAATCGGAACGATGACAACCTGCACGGGTGCAAGATCCGAAGGAAGGACAAGCCCCCGGTCATCGCCATGGACACTGATGACCGCGGCGATCGAGCGCTCCGATATGCCGTAGCAGGTCTGGTACGCGTACTGCTGCTCGCCGTTGGCATCCTCGTAGGTAATGGAAAACGTCCGGGAGAAATGGTCGCCCAGATGGTGTACCGTCCCGATCTGCAGCGTCCGCCCGTCCGGCATGACCGTGTCGGTGGCGATCGTGTAGTCGGCACCCGGGAATTTATCCCAGTCGGGGCGCCGGGAGATGATGACCGGAACGCAGAGCCTGCGATAGAAGGTCGTATAGAGCGAGACAGCCGTCCGGACCTGTGCTTCGGCCTCGTCCCAGGTCGCGTGCACGGTATGGGCTTCCTTAAACGACGTGATCTCCCGGAGGCGGATGAGGGGACGGGTATGCTTCGTCTCGTACCGGAACGTATTGACGATCTGGTAGAGTTTCAGGGGCAGGTCGGCATGGGAGCGGATCCAGAGGGAATACATCGGATAGATGGCGGTTTCGCTTGTCGGCCGGAGGGCAAGAGGGATGTCAAGTTCCGTAAGACCGCCGTGGGTGACCCAGTAGACCTCCTCTTCAAAGCCCTTGATATGCTCCTTTTCTTTCATGAATTCCGTTTTCGGGATGAGCAGCGGAAAGAGGGTTTCCTGATGATCGGTATCGAGCAGATCGCGAAGGAGCTGGTAGACCGCCCTCCGAAGGGCAAACCCGTGGGGGTACCAGACGTACAGCCCTTTGACGGGATACCTGACATCCATCACTTCGGCCCGCCACAGGATATCGTTATACCATGCACTGAAGTCGTTTTTCGCGGGAAGCGAACCTGCCTCGTCATCCATCGTACCGGTACCTCAAACGAGTAAATTTAGGATTTGGGGAGTTATAAATGCCTCTATAATCGCTGCAACGGCGAGAAACGGGATCACGATACCGGCAAACGTCCGTGCCAGCCCGGACGCCCCTGCCGCTGCATCCCCGTGGCCGAGAAGTTCATTCATCAGGTGTTCGCCGAGCAGGAGGCCAAGCGCCGCGGCGGTCAGAAAGGCAGGGACCTCGAAGATGCCGTGGGGCACAATGGCGAGCGTGACGTAGAGAAGCCCCTGCTGCTGCCGGACGAGTTCCAGTACCCCGCCGATCAGGAGGCCGTTCACGCCGAGGACCGCGAGCGTCAGCACACCGAAGGTTGCCCCTCCCGCGAAGAGGAGGATGCAGGCCTGAAGGTTATTTAAAAACAGCTTGACGGCGACGACCCACGCCGCATCATCCATGAGCCGGGAGAACAGTTCCCTTCCGACCGCCTCGACCAGCGCCTCCCCGACTGCCGGATCCTGCATGACGACCCAGACGCCCAGCGCTGTCGATCCGGCAAAAAAGAGGAATGAGGCGAGGAATGCAACGGAAAACCTGCCCTTAAACATACAGGACCATCCGCATCATATCACGGACACCGGGGGCGAGGCCGACCATGATCATGGCGAGAAGGACAAGATGCCAGAGCTCCGGATTTCCTTCCTTGCGGTACATCTCAAGCACGTACAGTGCCGGAACGACAACGGCCAGTTTGAGCGGGAACATGGAAAACGCGGTTCCGGTTGCACGGATCAACGCCGATCCGACGACATGCTGCTCGACATACGTAAGCTGGTGAAGATCGATGCCGTAACTCGTTGCACTCGCATCGAGCATATGCCCGAAGACAAGCAGGCGGTAGAGGGGATCCGCAACATAGCCCCAGCGAATCCCGTACTGGAGCAGCAGGATAACGGCCGCCGACGTGCCAACCGCCAAAAGGGTGATCGTGCCGAAGACGGCCGGCTCGATACGCGTTTCCGAGAGCCCGAATCCCAGAAGAACGAGGAAGACGATACAGCACGCCAGAATCCCGCCGGCGGCATACCCGACCCAGTACTCGCGTATCCGCCCGTGTAAGGCAAGCGTCCGGGAGACGATCAGGCAGAACACCGCGATTGCAAAGACGACGAAAAAGATAATCGGGGTAACGAGGAGAACATGCCAGGGGAACGGCACCATTCCGGTATCCTCGACGACACGGAGCAGGCCGCCGAGCACGACGAAGGGGATTGTGGCGTAGATGAATTCCCGGTCGATTGCTATGCCGGAGCGTTTCAGCCAGCGGTAGACGAGATAAACCGACACGATGAGAATCGCCGCGTAGGTCAGGGTATCGACGATGGTGTATGCTTCACCGTGGATGATGGGACCGACATAATATTTGTATATAAAATCCCCAATCATGTACGATTATAAATGAGCGCGGACGGTATAAAAGTACTCAAACCGAAAATTTTTGATAAATCCAAGTGGATGCAGCTGCCCCGCGACGTCGTCATCGGCCACGACGCCCTTGCCCAGCTCCCGAAGGTCTGCGAGGATCTCCGGCTTGGATCCTCTGTGCTCATCATCTCCGGTTCCAATACCAGAACGGTCGCGGGCGCCGCGGTGGAGAGGATGCTCGAGGACCAGTATGCCGTCAGCCATTTTTCCGTCAGTGCCATTTCACCCGAGGTGATCCAGCTGGCCGAGGATGCCGCATCCGATGCCGATTTCATCATCGGGGTGGGCGGCGGAAAGGTCATTGATACCGCAAAAATCGCCTCATACAACGGTGACAAACAATTCCTCAGTGTTCCGACCGCCGCATCCCATGACGGCATTGCATCCGCCCGGGCTTCGGTCCCCCTCGCGGACGGGAGCCTGTCCCTCAAAGCCCACCCGCCGATTGCCGTGGTTGCGGATACCGGTATCATCGCCCGCGCACCGCACCGGCTGCTCGCGTCGGGGTGTGCGGACATCATCTCGAACTATACGGCAATACTTGACTGGGAACTCGCCCATCGCCTCCGCGGAGAGGAGATCAGCGAATATGCCGCCGCCCTCTCGCGCATGACGGCAGAAATGCTGGTGAAAAACGCTGCGTTCATCAAACCGTGCCAGGAACAGAGCGCATGGATCGTCACCAAGGCGCTGGTGGCATCGGGTGTGGCAATGAGTATCGCCGGTTCGTCGCGTCCGGCAAGCGGAGGCGAACATAAGTTCAGCCATGCGCTCGACAGGCTGGCGCCGGGAAAAGGGCTGCATGGTGAGCAGTGCGGCATCGGTTCGATTCTGACGATGTACCTGCACAGCGGGGACTGGCGGGGGATTCGCGACTCCCTCCGGCTGATAGGCGCTCCCACGACACCGAAGGAGATAGGAATCGATGACGAGACCGCCGTACAGGCGCTGCTTGCAGCGCGGGAAATCCGTCCCGAGCGGTTTACGATTCTCGACATGGGCCTGACCGAGGAATCGGCGCGACATTTAATCAGGATGCTGTACAAGGAGTGATCGGGCATGAATGAGGCAAAGGTAAAGATCACGCTCATCGGGAAACATCTCGCCCGCAAAGAGTGCGAATTCGTGTTTGAAGGTCCGCTACCCGAATGCGAAGGGTGCAAGGTGCAGAAAGTGTGCACCAACCTGCAGCCCAAAAAGCGCTATCGTATCGTTGACATTCGCGGAACCAGCCCCCATGACTGCCGCATCCACCGGGACGGCGTTATCGCGGTCGAAGTCGTCGAAGCCCCGATCATCACCCTGATCAAATCCGAACAGGCGATCGTCAGTTCCCGGATCCTGTTCGAATCCACATGTTCTTCGACGGGCTGCAAAAGTTATGATCTCTGCCATCCCGAGGGCATCATTGACGGCGCACATTACATCGTCACCGAAATCCTCGGCGGTGCGCCGGAAGGATGCGAACGGGGAAGAAATCTCAAGCTCGTCGAATTACGGCCGGCATAAGGGATCCTACGCAATCGCGGCGGCGTTGAGCCGACGTGAAAGGGCTAAAAGCCGATCCCGCTCCTGCAGCGCATCGAGCCAGATCCGCGGCACGGCATCAATCCCCCATGCAGCGCCGGCAAGAGCACCGGTGACCGCTCCTGCGGTGTCCGCATCTCCGCCCAGGTTGACCGCGCCGATGACCGCCGATGAAAACGACCGCGACGCGAGCAGCAGGGATACCGCACAGTGGATCGTATCGAGCGCATCAAGCGTGGGCTCCAGTGGGCGGGAATGCAGTGATGCCATGACACCCCGTACTTCCGGATCCCGGGTTTTTGCAAGTGCATGGCGGTACGCGGTTCTCCGATCGGCGCCCCTGCAGAGGTGGCTGATCATCCGGTTGACAAAGACCGAACACTCCGCGGCAACCGGATCAAAATGCGTCAGGCGCGAACAGGCGACGCTGATGCCCGCGACCATCCCCGGCGGATAAAAAATCCCGATGGGGGCCCCCCGCATCACGCTGCCGTTGCTGCGCGATCGGCCCGACTGCCGGTGCGCCCAGAGGGCCGCCTCCTTCAGCGGGATCCCGGCACGCACCGCGGAAAAAACGGCACGCGATGTCGGCCCGTAGAATTCGGGATGGGCGTCAAACCCCTCAAGAAAGCGCCGCATGATATCCGAAGGATCAAATTTTCTGCAACATATAAGCGATTCCGCAACGGCGCATGCCTGCAGGGTATCGTCGGTCACGGCACCGGCAGGAAGGCCGTGCAACCCGCCGCCACGCATCCGGGTATAGAGATGATCGGGCGGCGGAAAGCCCTCGAGGGGCGCACCCAAAGCGTCGCCAACGGAGAGCCCGATAAGAGAACCTGCTACCCTAGGCATATCCGAATATAAAGATCACCAAAAAACTATATCTCGTCTGGCAAAGTAGTAAATTTTGAGGATTGGTGAGAGAGTGCAAAAGGAAGAACTGCTACATCTACATATGCTGCTGGTGCACGTTCGAAAATATTACGAAGGTATAACCGGCGAGGAAATTTCCACCGACCAGTACGATATGCTTGCAATATCACCGGTACACATCCATAAAAACAAAATCTGCCATAAAAAGGCAATCCTGACACTCGGTGAGGAGCTGGTGTCACATATCCGGCACAACCGTTCACCGGTTGTCGATTATGCCACGGAATCCGCTTCGGAAGAGATTGCTGTCGAACACTAATCCATGAAAGAGTCCACGGTTTTTCGGGAAATCATTTCCCGCATCTTTCAAGAGGATCCCCTGACGGTCGACGTTCAGCGGATTAAAATCGCCGTATCCCGCGAATTCGGGCTTGCCTCAATCCCGAAAAATTCGGCCATCCTCGCCGCCGCAGACGACGATGAACGCGAGCATCTGCGCAGGATCCTGCAGCTCAAACCGACCCGGACGATTTCGGGAGTTGCCCCCGTCGCCGTCATGACGAGCCCGTACCCCTGCCCGCACGGCAGGTGCCTGCCCTGCCCCGGCGGGCCGGACCATCCGTTCGGTTCACCGCAGAGCTACACCGGGGAGGAGCCTGCGGCACTCCGTGCGCGGGAACATGACTACGACCCCTACCGGCAGGTGCAGGCACGCCTTGCCCAGTTCGAATCGCTCGGGCACCGGGTGGAAAAGGCGGAGCTGATTGTCATGGGAGGGACGATGACCGCACGCGATCCGGAGTACCAGGAATGGTTCATGCGATCGTGCATCAGGGCGATGAATGAGTACGGCGGTGAGGAACGCGGGGATAACCGTTCGTTCGAGGTGCTCTGCACGGAGAACGAGGGTGCCCGCGTCCGGTGCGTCGCCACGACATTTGAGACGCGGCCCGACTGGTCGCGGCGCACCGAGATCGACCGGATGCTTGCGCTCGGCGTCACCAAAGTGGAGCTCGGCGTCCAGCAGATCGATGACCGCATTCTTGCGCTGAACCGGCGGGGGCATGGCGTTGCCGAAACGGCGGAAGCAAACCGTCTGCTTCGTGATGCCGGGATAAAAGTCGGCTTTCACGTGATGCCGAATCTGCCGGGAGCCGGCATTGATGACGACCGCCGGATGTTCGATGCACTCTTTGCCGACGAGCGGTTCAAGCCCGATTTCATCAAGATTTATCCCACCCTCGTCACCCCCGGTTCGGAGATCGAGGAACTGTGGCGGCGCGGGGAGTACCGGCCGTACGAGGAGCAGGAGCTCGTGGAGCTCATCGCCTATGCCAAATCCCGCCTGCCGGAGTACGTGCGCCTCCAGCGCATCCAGCGGGATATCCCGGCAAAACTGATTGTTGCCGGATCCCGCCACAGCAATTTCCGCCAGCTCGCGAAAAAGCACCTCGAAGCCGAAGGAGGGAGATGCAGGTGCATCCGGTGCCGTGAAGTCGGCAGGGCACCTCTGGGCGGCCCTCCGGAGCTTGGCGAAATCCGGTACGCCTGCGCCGGCGGTGAAGAACGGTTCATCTCCTTTTCGTCGGACGATGCGCTGGTAGGCTTTGTCCGGCTTCGTTTCCCCGCGCAGCCGTGGCGTGAAGAACTGGCAGACGGGGCAGCACTCGTTCGCGAACTGCACGTGTACGGTGCGCCGGTCCCGATCGGCAGCGAAGCGGACGAGCACGAGTGGCAGCACCGCAGGTTCGGCAACCGCCTCCTTGCACGGGCGGAAGAGGGGGCGGCGGAAGCAGGGTACCGGCGCATGGCGGTGATGAGCGGTATCGGCGTCCGCCCGTACTACCGGAGGCAGGGCTATGAACGCACAGGGCCATATATGGTAAAGAGGCTCGTATGAATCACGCGACACGGGAATTCGTCCGGCAACGTTTCATGAAGTATTACCGGAGCGGGACCCTGATCACGCCGCCCTCGCTCGAACAGCGGGAATGGGGATTCATATTTTTCGATGATTCGCCGGACGTGCGGATGCGCCGGCATATGGCCTTCGGGACGCCGGACGAGGTTATGACCTACCTGCGCAGCATGGCGCCCTGCCATGTCTATTACTCCACCGCGTACTATGCCCTGCCCGCTGCGTCCACCATGAACGACAAGGTCTGGAGCGGCGCCGACCTGATCTTCGATCTCGATGCCGACCATATCATGCGGGGGCCGTACGACGTCATGCTTGCCCGGGTGAAGACGGAGACGGAAAAACTTCTTGCGATGCTGACCGACGAACTCGGGTTCGCTGAAAAGGATATCAGCCTTGCCTTTTCGGGGGGGCGCGGATATCATGTGCATGTCAGGCGCCTCGATATCAGGGAGTGGCAGAGCCAGGAGCGGCGGGAGCTGATCGACTACGTCTGCGGCATCGGCATCGATCCCGCGGTCATGCTGCAGGGGCACCCCGCGCCGGTGACGGGATGGCGGCGGCGCTACCGTGAAGCACTGGCGGAATACCTGGAGCAGTACAGGCAGCTTCCCCCCGAAGACGCCCGAAAGCTGCTCCAGGACCTGCCGGGAATCGGCAGGAAGTCACAGCTTCCCAAAAAAATCATTGCAAACCTCGATGACATCATCGGAGCCCTTCACGCAGGCAGGCGCGTATCTCCGGACGACCGCCTGATCGCTCCGCTCATCAGCCCGGAGAACACCGAATTTTTGCGTCTTCTCCGGGAGAAGGCAGCACTCGCGGACGAACCGGTGACGACCGATACGAAACGGCTCATCAGGATGCCGACCTCGCTGCACGGCGGAAGCGGATTCCGTGTCACGCCACTTTCCGTTTCCGAATTTGCGGCATTCGATCCCCTGCAGGAAGCTGTCGTCTTCGGCGACAACGATGTCCGAATCGATGCTGCGATGCCCCTTTCGATGCCGATACTGGAAAACCGGTATACCCTGACAAAAGGGGAGAACACCGTGCCTGAGGCGCTCGCCGTCTTCCTGTGCTGTCGCGGGATCGCGGAACTCGCGGAGGCGGAGGTGGGCAGGCATGCTTGAAAATCTGCGGTTGATTGTGCTGAATGAACGCGAAAGCGGAAAATTGACGCAGATCCCCCACGAGACCTTTTCCGAGGCAAAAAAGGAGCTCGAAAAACTCTATTGCGAAGTGCAGCGGGAAACACCATCGATAGACAGGTTTTTCTCCGGCAGGCCACGCGATCCGGCCGCGGAACTGCACAGCGTCATGGAGACCCTCGAGGAGATCCTCACCCTCAGAACCCACAAAATCCTGCTGCTCGCGCTCTACGGGCAGGAGAAAAGCGACGAGCTGAAGAAGATGCTTCCGGCAGAGCGGCACCTGTTTCAGGCAGTCGGCGGCGCCATCGGCAGGTTTCGGGAAAGCCAGATCGGGTCGTTTTCCGCACCTTCGGCCGGGGATGCGGAAGAGGAAGAGGGGGAGGAAAAAGACCGGCAGGCAGCGGGAATGCAGGCAGAATCCGCCGTGCCCACAGAGACGGAGTCCTGCGCTATCGGGGAGGGGGAAGACGGCGTGGCGTATGCAATCGTCCGGATCCTCGAAGATATCGAGTCATTTCTGGGAATTGATGGGAGGGTATATAATCTCGCGAAGGAAGATATAGTAACACTTCCGGAGAGCAACGCAGAGGTGCTCTGTGGGCGCAACATAGCCTTAAATATCAGGCTTAGCAAATAATAATGGGATTCTCTATCCAAAGTAATGGGGCTAATTTCATGAAAATGCCAGGAAAATTCAAGACGTACTGTCCTTTCTGCCGAAAGCACGAAGTTCACGAGGTCGAGAAGGTAAAAAAGGGTAAAACCCTCCATCTGAACTGGATCGACCGGCAGAAAGCGCGCAGAAGCACGGTCGGCAACATGGGCAAGTTCAACAAGGTGCCGGGCGGCGACAAGCCGACGAAAAAGATTAACGTACGATACCGCTGTTCGGTCTGCGGAAAGGCGCACCTGCGCAAAGGCTTCCGGGCAGGGAAATTCGAGCTTACGGAGTGATACGACATGGTACGACAACACAGAGACAACAGAACTGCTTTCCTCCGCGTCAAGTGCCCGGATTGCGAAAACGAGCAGACCATTTTTGAGCGTGCGAGCACGGTCGTGGACTGCAGCGTCTGCGGCCGCATCCTGTCCGAGCCGCGCGGCGGCAATGCAACTATAAAGGCTGAAATCGTAGCCAGACTTGAGTGATGCTGATATGCATGAGCGAGACTGGCCCGAAACCGGCGAACTGGTTGTCTGCACGGTAACGAACGTAAAGGATTTTGTCGCATTCGTTACCCTCGACGAGTACAGCGGCCGGGAAG
Source organism: Methanomicrobiales archaeon (assembly GCA_013415665.1). Taxonomy (GTDB): domain Archaea; phylum Halobacteriota; class Methanomicrobia; order Methanomicrobiales; family Methanomicrobiaceae; genus LKUD01. The sequence goes on along the minus strand of JAAEEQ010000012.1, from coordinate 15,651 downwards.
GGCTCATCCCTATTGCAGAAATCGCGCGGGGATGGATCAAATATATCCGCGATTACGTGCGGGAAGGGCAGAAGGTGGTCTGCAAGGTTCTGCATGTCGATAAAAACCGCGGTCACATCGATCTCTCGCTCAAGGATGTCAACGAGCACCAGCACCGTGAAAAGATCCACGAGTGGAAAAACGAACAGAAAGCCCACAAATGGATTGGTTTTGTTGCCGAAGCCTCGGGTGCGGACGCAAAAGCGATCGAGGATATCTTTTACCGGGAATACGGGATGCTCTATCCGGTATTCGAAGATGTGCTGCTCGATGAGAAGGGCACCTTAAAAAAGCTCGGTCTTGATGCGAAGGTTGCGGGTGCGCTCATCACCGTTGCCGGCGAGAATGTCAAAATCTCGAAGGTGACGATCTCGGGGCACCTTGTTCTGACGTCGAACAAACCGGACGGCGTGAATGTCATCCGGCGTGCGCTCAGGAGCGCCCAGCCCAAGATCGACGGCGTCGAGATAGACATCAACTACATCGGTGCGCCGAAATATGCGATCAAGGTCACCGCCCCTGATTACAAGCAGGCGGAAAAAGCAATCGAGAAGGCCGCGTCTGCCGCAATCGGCGTTGTCGAACGGGCGGAAGGCAGCGGCAGGTTCGTCCGTAAGCAGCGGTCCGGAAAGCATCAATGACCGGTAAAATCCGAAGGTGTTCCCGGGACGGCAGGTATACGCTCGCAGAAGTCTGCCCGGTATGCGGCAATCCCACCGGAGCCGCGCATCCGGGGCGTTTTTCCCCCCAGGACCACTACGGGGGCTATCGCAGGAGGATGAAACAATGGATCCGATAGAGGTACATTTTTTCGAGGAGATCGAACCGCAGGAGTGCATCCTGATCGAAGGGCTTCCGGGCGTCGGGCAGGTGGGAAAACTCGTGGCAGAACACCTCATCCACGAACTCGGTGCCGAAAAGATTGCCGAGATTCATTCCATCTATTTCCCTCCGCAGGTGCTGCTGGACGGCGACGGCACGACCAGGCTTGTCTGCAATGAAATCTTCCGCTATGCCGGCGACCGCCCGATCCTGTTTTTGGTGGGTGACTACCAGAGCGCCTCGGGAGAGGGGCATTACCTCCTTGCCAGCGCGTACCTCGATATCGCGGAAGAGCTTGGAGTGCGGCGGATTTATACCCTCGGCGGGTATGGCGTCGGCCACCTCATCGACGAACCCCGCGTACTCGGGGCGGTCAACCGGCCGCACCTGCGCGAAGAAGTTGAGGCAGCCGGAGCAGTCTTCACCCGCGACGAACCGGGCGGCGGTATTGTCGGGGCTTCCGGCCTCCTGCTCGGGCTGGGAGGATTCCGCGACATCGAGGGCATCTGCCTGATGGGAGAGACATCGGGATACCTTGTCGATCCGATCAGCGCCCACAGCCTGATGACCGTGCTCTGCAAACTGACCGGAATTACCGTGGATACGACCACGCTTCAGGAACGGGCAGGTGAAATGGAGCATCTTGTCGAGAAGCTTCGCCAGATGGAAGAAGCGAAAAACGACGAGGAACTCAATTACATCGGCTGATATGGACGTAAACGCCGACCTGCATATCCACTCTCCTTTTTCGATGGCGGTGTCACCCCGCATGACACCCCCTGCACTCCTCGACGCCTGTGCGATCAAGGGGATCGGGGTGCTTGCCACCGGCGACGCCTTCCACCCCGAATGGCGCCTGCAGTGGGGCGATTTCCTGGAGAACGATGCAGGCGTCATCGTGGTGCCGTCCGCCGAAGTCGAGGACCGAAACAGGGTGCATCACCTGATTCTTGCCCCCGAGATGGACATTTTTGCGAACTGCACCTCCCGGATGGCCCCCTTCTCCAAAAACATGGTCACCGGCGGGCGCCCCCAGGTGCGTCTTTCGGGCGGTGAGATTGCCCGGATCATTCACGAGGAGGGAGGGCATGTCGGGCCGGCCCATGCCTTCACCCCCTGGACAGGCATCTATGCGCATTTTAACACACTGCACGGGTGCTACGGCGGGGAAACGGCGGATTATCTCGAACTGGGGCTCTCTGCCGACAGCTCGTACGGTGCAGGCATCAGTGAACTGCGGGGCGTTCCGTTCCTCTCCAATTCGGACGCCCACAGCCCATCGCCCGCCAAAATAGGCAGAGAATTCAACCGTATCCGGATCGGGCGGGGCACGGTGGGTGCCGTGATCGGGAGCGTGCTGAAGGGCGATATCGTCATGAACGCCGGATATTTCCCGGAAGAAGGAAAATACAACCGGACGGCATGTACCCGGTGCTTCACGCGGTACTCGCCGGCTGAGGCGGATGCCCTGGCCTGGCGGTGCCCGCTTGACGGAGGACGGATCAAAAAGGGAGTGCGGGATCGCGCACGCGAACTCACGGACGCCGAACCGCTGCCCCGCCCCCCGTACTGCCATATCATTCCGCTTGGAGAGATAATACGCGTGGTCCTGGGCACGTCGTCCCCGGAAACCGCCGGCTGCAGGTGCCTGTATCAGATGCTAATCGACAGGCTCGGTCCCGAGATCGGAATCCTTATCGATATTCCGCTTGAGGAGATCGCGGCGGTTGACCGGCGTATCGCAGCGGCAATTGGATCGTTTCGGGAAGGCAAGATCACCCTTCTTCCCGGCGGGGGCGGCAAATACGGTTCATTTTCGTTGTGATGCCGCCCGTTTTTCCGCACGCCTTCTCCTGCCGCACCGGCACATCCGTGCGCCACCCGGTATCGTGGTCCGGCATTATCCGGATTCTTCGCCGTATTTAATGCGGGTTATCTTTTCCCGCAGCTGCCGGATCTCGTCGAGCGCCTGATCACGTTTTTCATAATCGCCGCGCTCGTGCGCAGCTGCGGCAATATCCGTGAGCTGAAGGAGGAGTGAAAAGGTCTCGTCGTCATCAAGAATTGCCTTGGTGATCATGTCTATGGTCTATATTGTGCCTTCCGCCTGATACGTGTTTTCCTTAAATCCCTTCCCGTGCACCGCAGGGTCTGCGCCCGTCTAGGCCCGTGAAGCAGTGCTGATCGCAGCGACAAAAGACCGGGCCTGCGTGTCGGTAAAGTATGCATGGGTGTACCCTGCGAGAACATTTCCCGCATACAACCCGTCTTTCCCACCGCCGATCCCCGTTCCGCGGGAAAGGCGCAGCGCAAACCGGGCTTCGGGATCGCATTCGCACCGTGAATAGTGGAATTCATGGCCCCGTAGATGCATGCCCTGCGGCATGAGGGAGGTGCCGCCGGTGCAGACCGCGTCGACATAGCCCAGGGCTGCAAAACGGTGCTGCATGACCGTCCGGGCGGGAAGGCACCCCACCATGGGATAATCCCCCTCTCCGGTCGATATCCCCGCCGTCAGATAGGCAAGTCCGCCGCACTCGGCATACACAGGAAGCCCTCCATCGACGGCCCGCTTAAGATCGCTCCGGCAGGGGGCAGTAGAGAGCGCCGCCGCGTGGAGTTCAGGATAGCCGCCCCCGAGATAGACCCCGTCCACATCGGGCAGGCGATCGGAAAGCGGGCTGAAAAAGCAGAGCTCTGCCCCCGCCCGGCGCAGGCGGTCGAAGTTGTCCTGGTAGTAGAAACAGAACGCTTCGTCGTAGGCGATGCCTAGCCGCACCGCCGGCGTGGTGTGCCGGAGCGGGACGGCGGCAGGTGCACGGAATGGTGCGACATCCCGGCTTGCCGCTAAGATTGCATCAAGGTCGCAGTGCTCCTCGACCAGCCTGCCGAAATGTGCGACGGCACCGGTCTCATGCGCCATCCGGAGGCCCAGGTGACGGCTGGGCACCGTTCCCTCAACAGTTACCGGCACCCAGCCGAGAAACGGCAGTGATTGCCCCTCTTCGATCATGGCGCGATGGCGGGGGCTTCCGACGCGGTTGCAGATGGCACCCGCGAAGCGGATATGCGGATCAAACCGGGAAAATCCCGAAACAAGGGCGTGGGTGCTCCGGGACATCCCTTTCACATCGCACACGAGCATCACCGGTGCGTCGAGAATCCGTGCGATATGTGCGGTGCTTCCGGTATCCGAGCCGTCGAGCCCGTCGTACATCCCCATCACGCCCTCGATAACCGCGATGTCCGCACCCTCCGAAGCGCCGGCAAATGTCGCACGCACGCCATCCTCGCCCATCATGTACGCATCGAGGTTGCGGGATCTGCGGCCGCAGATGGCGGTGTGGTGCGAAGGATCTATGAAATCCGGGCCGACCTTGAAGGGCTGGACACGGAGCCCGCGTGCTGTCAGCGCAGCCATGATGCCGCCTGCGATTGACGTTTTCCCGCACCCGCTGTGCGTCCCCGCTACGACAATTCTCGGGATCATGGCTTTCTCCGCATCATATCTCCCGGGCCGGATCTGCCCGCCCGCCGGTGGTTATCTACTATTCTGCATCCTCCGGTAAATGCTCTTTTGTCTGTCGGCATGCCGCCGCCATATGAAAAACAACAGTTAAATAACACGTCAGCCCACATAATAAAAGTAAAATTGTATTAAATCATATTAATTTGATTTAGGGGTGTTATATGCATATCATGGAAGGATTCCTCCCCGGACCGTGGTGGCAGATTTGGTTCATCATTTCCGCGCCATTCGTCATCTACGGTATGTTCCAGTTACGCAGGCTTTTTGAAGAACGCCGTGAAGCGCTCCCCCTCCTTGCCGTCGCCGGTGCGTTCGTCTTCGTCCTTTCGTCGCTCAAACTGCCCTCGGTAACGGGCAGCTGCTCCCACCCGACGGGCACGGGGCTCGGCGCCATTCTGTTCGGGCCGTTCATCACGTCCGTGCTCGGCCTTATCGTCCTCCTGTACCAGGCGCTGTTCCTCGCCCACGGCGGCCTGACCACCCTCGGCGCAAACGTCTTTTCGATGGGCATCGCAGGGCCGCTCGTCGCTTTCGGCATCTACCGCCTCGGAACGAAGGCCGGCGTGAATACGTTCGTTACGGTCTTCCTTGCGGCCGCGCTGGCGGATCTCGCCACCTATATCGTCACGTCCGTGCAGCTGGCGGTTGCGTTCCCCGCCGAAGCAGGCGGCATTTTTGCTTCGCTTGCAGCATTCGGGACGGTGTTTGCCATCACGCAAATCCCCCTGGCCATTATCGAAGGGCTGATCATCGCGCTCATCTTCAAATACATCATCGCCGTCAGGCCGGATCTGCTCGTACGGCTGGAGGTCCTGAGCCAGAATTCCGTCAATAAAATACGGGAGGCCCTTGCATGAAATACGGGCTCGAACTGGTCGTGGCAGCCGCCATCATCATCTTCGCCGCCATCTTCCTCGTCCAGAACGCCGCGATTCAGGCGAACCTTGGCGAGGGCGAAGAGGCATGGGGCGGGGCCGACGGCAACGCTGCAGAAATCATCGAGGCATCCGGCTACGAGCCATGGTTCTCACCTCTCTGGGAGCCCCCGAGCGGTGAGATCGAGTCCCTGTTCTTCAGTCTCCAGGCAGCCATCGGCGCCCTTGTCATCGGTTATTTCTTCGGGTACTACCGTGGGAAAAACGAGCATGCATCCTGACAACCATCAAAGATACCCCTTTCTTCTTCAGGGCCCAACAGGTATGCCACGACTGCTGCACCGGTGAACACCAATGGAGAATATTCTCGATGACTTCGCACATCAAAATGCACTCAGGCATGTCGACGCACGGTTAAAGCTGGTGCTCGGCATCGGTGCGATTATCATCAGCGTCTCCTCGGCATCCCCGGCAGCACCCCTGTGCATCGCCGCCACGATGGCGTGCATTACGATAATCCTCGCAAAAATCCCTGCAGGACTGTATCTGCGGCTGCTTGCGATACCCTTCGGTTTTGCCGCAACCAGCGGGATCGTGCTCGTCCTCCTGACGGGGGGCGGCGCCCACCTCTGGGAAGCGACCGTCCTCGGATGTTCGCTCTCGGTGACGGCCGCATCGGTTAATCTCGGACTTCTCGCCGTTGCCCGGACGTTCGGTGGCATGTGTTCCCTCTATTTCATCGCGTTGACCACGCCGATGGTGTCGCTCTTTGCCGTGATGCAAACGCTGCGTCTGCCGCGGGAGTTCATCGATCTCTCGATGCTGGTCTATCGGTTCATCTTCGTCCTGATCGGAGAAGCGATTGCCATTCAGAATGCGCAGGAAATGCGGCACGGGTATACCGGTTTTAAACGATCGGTCCGCTCATGTTCCATGCTGGGTGCAATGCTCTTTATCCGCTCATGGGAGAAAGGCGAAGACCTCTTGAGAGCGATGGACTCGCGCTGTTATGACGGCAGACTCGAACTTCCCCGTACCGACACCCGGCTCTCCCTCCGGGGTGCCGCCTGCGTCGCCGCGTACCTTGCGGCCTGCACCCTCATTCTCATCGTTACCGCTGACATCCAGGTGATCTGACGTGCCCTTTGATCCGATTATCGAATTCAATGCTGTCCACTACGCCTACCCGAACCTCCCTGACGCCCTCCGCGGGATCTCCTTTGCCATTCCGAAAGGGAAAAAAATCGCCCTTGTCGGCGCCAATGGCGCAGGAAAAACGACCCTGATCCTGATGTGCAACGGCATGCTCCGGCCGGCACGGGGCGAAGTGCGGATCAACGGCATGCCGCTTGCCTATACCACGCGGGCTCTCCGGGAAGTGAGAAAAAAAGTCGGCCTTGTCTTTCAGAACTCCGATATGCAGCTCTTTGCCCCGACAGTATACCAGGATGTGGCATTCGGGCCGTTGAACCTGGGCATGGAGCATGCCGCGATCGAAACCGCCGTGGCACGCTCGCTTCGGGCGGTAGGCCTTGACGGATTCGAGGGGCGAACCCCCCACCACCTTTCGGGAGGCGAGAAGAAAAGGGTCGCCATCGCCGGAATTCTCGCCATGGAGCCGGAGGTTCTTATCTTTGACGAACCAACGAGCTCGCTGGATCCGGCCACCGCCGAGGAGATCATGGACCTGCTCGAGGAGCTGAACCACGGGGGCAGGACGATCCTCGTCTCCACCCACGATGTCGATCTCGCGTACCGCTGGGCCGACGAGATTATCCTGGTCAAGGACGGAAATCTCCTCTGCCAGGGGCCGCCCGACCGCGTCTTTGCCGACGGGCAGCTCCTCGACGATGCCCGCCTCAAACCACCGGTTCTCCTTGAACTCTTCCGGGAGCTCGTGCAGCGGAACCTGATCGGTACGGATAAGGTGCCCCGGAGCATTCTCGACGTCACCGATCTGCTGGAATCACGGATCAGGACACCGGGAGGCACGGGAGCGCCGGGATCGATATACCTCTGCGATGTCGAACGGGCAGGGGCCGCAGCGATCAGGGAGGGCATCGCCGGGCACGGGATCGCCCACACCGGCGCCATGGGAACGCACGCAAAAGAAATGACGGCGCTGGAAAACATAGATGTGGAATTTACCTTCGGGGTCGTCGACAAATGCATCCTGAAAGCCTTGAACGGACAGGATTCCCTGATCCTGACATCGGGAGGGATGGTGGAGCATGTCGGCAGGAGAATCCGGGATTATGTCCGGGAAAGCGGCAATCCCATCCCGATCCTGTTTTTGAGCCCAGAGGGCGGTGAGGCCGGCCGTTCCGATCCGTAACGGCATTTCAGAACACGCCGATACAGAGCACAAAGAGCTCGTGCTCCTTGGCAGGCGGTGCCACGGGGGTCCCGACGGCAATCCGTTCGTCCGGGTAGCCGAGCCGCTCGCAGAGCGCGATGCGTACGTCGCGCCCCGCCCGCGCGATCTCCGCTCCCAGCAACCCGACATCGAATGCGGGATCGGCAATGATAAAGACGGTTTTTCCCCGCCCGAGCTCATCGAGGGTCCGGGCCACGGCCCGCCCGTGGTCCCTCCCGTGGGCGGTGACGACGGCGATGCCGGCCAGCGATATGCCGAGACGGGCGCACGCCACCTGCAGCGATGATATGCCGGGGATGATCTCTCCCCCGAGGTACCCGAGCCCCGCGAGCATGGGATCGCCGGTCGAGAGCACCACTGCATCCGCCGGCAGCGAACGAAGGTTTTTGTAGTCGGTAATCTCCTGCACGGTGCACCCCGGGGGAAGGTGCGGTGCGGCAAGGTCGAGCGCACGCCGCGATCCATAGACGTCGGTCGCGCGGGCGAGCGCCCGGATCGCCTGCTCGGTCAGCATGCCGGGGCCGCAGCCCACACCGACGATTTTCATGCACTCTCCCCTACGACCGTTCCGTCGCGATCGACCAGGACGACATGGACCAGCGGCGCCCGCCTCCGGTAGTCCGCCAGAATCCGGCTGACAACGGCGGAAAATCCGGGGTCCCGCGAAAATTCCTCCACAGTCGCACAGCCGGTGCCCTCAAGGATATGCGGCTCGATAAAGCGAAGGATCAGGGCGGGAAGGCCGCAGAGAATGACCGTGCGCCCTTCGGCAGCAGCGATCGCCTCCCCGATTCTGGCGCCGACGAGCACGATGTCGCCGTCGGGATAGCGAAGGTGGGAAAAACGCATGCCAAGCCGCCCGGTCGTCAGAACCGGCTGGCGTGCGGCTTTCACCCGTTCGAGTGCTGACGCCGCGAGGTGATTGTCCCATGGTTCGACAAAACCGGTCGACCCGAGCACCGAAATCCCCCCCTCCACGCCGATGCGGGGATTGAGTGTCCGCTGTCCGATCTCCATTCCGTGCGGGATCGAGAGCGTCACCTCGATTCCTGAAAAACCGCATTCCTGCATGCCTTCTTCAATCGCACGGAGAATCGACGCATAGGCAGGGGGGCTGACCGCGGGATCCCCCTGCCGGTAGCGTGGAGTATCGCGGGCGAAGCGCCCGATCCCCTCACCGGCATGAAAAAGGATCCCCGTATCTTTCCTGACCGCCGTCGCAACAAAGGCAAGGCCGCCGGTGGCATCACCCGGATAATCACCCGGGTCCTTGACGACCGTCGCGATACCGCCGGATGCACAGGCCGGCAGGATTGCCGGCAGGCCGCAGGGAAGTGTGAGAGCCACGCGATCGAGGGGACGGTCAAGCGATATGACGGCAGCTTTGCACGAAGCCGCAGCCGTTGTCCCGGTCGTATAGCCGCGGCGCAGAACGCGGCCGGATGCCGTCAGCACCGAACGCCCCGCGGCAACCTCGCGTCGCCCGGCGTTAGTGCAGCGCTTCACCCACGCGGCAGGATAGGCAAACCCGGTCACTGGATCCGTCAGCCCGCTTTCGTCGCCCATATCACCCTCCCGCCTTACACACCCGACTGGCGCTCCGCATGCATCGTGATCAGTTCGTTCAGACAGGCAACCGCCACGGGCGTTCCGCCGCGGGTTCCGCGATTCGAAATCGAGGGGACCGGGCAGTGGCGCAGCTGCGCCTTCGATTCCCTGGCGTTGACAAAGCCCACCGGGGTTCCGATGACGAGGGCGGGGCGGATGCCTTCGCTTATCAGGTCGCAGATCGCCAGCAGTGCGGACGGTGCGTTGCCGATGACGATGATGGCACCACCGAGCCTCTCGCGCAGGGCATAAAGACCTGCGGAACTCCTGGTGATGCCCCGCTCCCGTGCGATGCCATCCCCGAAGTCCAGGGCGCAGAGCAGATCGCTGGCATGCCCTTTTTTCAGGATGCCGGCCTGGACCATCCGGATATCGGTGATGACGGGCGCACCGGCATCAAGGGCGGCGAGTCCCGCTGTGACGGGATCCTGTACGAAACACATTAAATCGGCCATAATGAAATCACCGACCGCGATCGCGCAGCGCTGACGGATGCGATCCTCCGGTGTGTGATCGCCCACGACCTTCCGGGCAAGGGAACGGCTGCTGTGTGCAATCGCGTACCCTTCGGGTGTATCAGCCCCGATATCAGTATACGTATTTTCTGTGGTAGCCCCGCGGCGTAATGATTCCTCTGACATGGTCTCCCTCCCGCATGAATCGCGACTCTTCTCCGCCAATAATGACGAGCGTATGCATATCCACACACGCATCATCCTCAATCAGTCCCTGAATGGTAGAATAGACAATGCATTCCCCTTCACGGTACGCATTCCTGATGATCCCCACCGGGGTGGCAGGTTCCCGGTAGCGGAGCGCCACACCCAGGGCCATCTTCAGGTTATCAGGCCTCCCTTTGCTTTTCGGGTTGTAGACGACCACCGGAACGCCCATCATAAAGGCGCCTTCGAGCCGTTTCATGATGATCTCGAGCGGCGTCAAGAGATTCGACAGCGAAACCGTCACGTAGTCCCCGGAAAGCGGGGAGCCAAGACGGGCGGCGCATGCCGTCGCAGCCGTCACGCCCGGTATGACCTCGACATCGACCGTCCACCCCGCATGATCCAGCACCTCCAGGACGATGCTTGCCATGCCATAGACGCCCGGATCACCCCCGCTCACCATGGCAACACGGTGGTCGCGGGCGAGATCGATGCATCGACGCGCCCGGTCGACTTCACCCCCCATCGGGCTCGGAATGACCGTTTTTCCCTGGATGTAGGGCTCGATGAGGGTTAAATAAAACGTGTTGCCGATGACGTATTCGGCGTCGCTGATGGCGGCGAGTGCCTGCCCTGTCAGCATTTCCGTGTTCCCCGGCCCTGTCCCGACAATATACAGCTTTCCCTGTGCCTTATCGCGCGATTGCAATCGTCACCCTCCCGATAACTGTTTTTTCGCATAGGATCTCGTTGTGCCGTGATACGGCGAGTGCCGCCGGCTCGGCAACGCCCACCAGGCCGATGAGATCGGCCCGCGACGTGCCGGTGCCTTTCTGGCTGTTGATGGCGGCATCGTCGACGAAGACCAGCACCCCGCCGATCTCGCGCACACCCTGGATGAGGCCCCCCTCACCCCGCTTCTTTTCGGTCGTGGCATAGACCAGCACGTCCTGCCGTGCAATTCCGGCGTGATCGAGCACGGCATCCACCGCATCGACGACTTCCGCCGCCTCAACGCCCCGCCGGCACCCGATCCCGACGACATAGCCTCCTTTGCGCACCAGCACCGAAACCTGCGGTTCGGCGATGACCATGGCGGGGCCGGCGATCCGGTACAGCGGAACGTCCCCGTCAAGAAGGGCGGCATTTACCGGCCTTGTCGAAGGCCGGTTGACGATATCGCATGCGTGGCATGCAGCAGTACCCTCGACAGAGGGGCGGCCCTGCGTCTCCGTCGCCGTGGTAACCACCGGTTCGATGCCGAGGCGTGCAAGGTCGCGGGCAAGATCGTTGGCACCGTGGTGCCCCCCGACGATCGGGATCGCGTACCGGAGATCAGGGCTGACCACGACAACGGCAGGGTCCGTCCACTTGTCCCGGATCAGGGGCGCCGCTCCCCGCACGGCAATTCCCGCCGACATCAGGGCGATGATCCGGTCGTACCGCGCAAAAGCGTCGGGAAAGGCATCGGCCGAATACGCAAGAAAATCCCCCCCCGTTGCCTCCGCCAGGATTTTTGCTGCCCGGGAAAACCGTGCCAGTGCGATGATGCAGGTGCGGGTCATCCGTACAGGTCCGAACGGGAAAACGACGATGCCGTGGCATCCACCACACTGCCGACGATGATCAGTGCGGTTTTCTCAATACCGGCAGCCCTGACTTTCGGGGCGATATCGGCGATCGTTCCCGTTACGATTGCCTGGTCTTCCCAGGTGGCATGGTACACGACCGCAACCGGTGTCTCCGGCGGACGCTCTATCTTTTCAAGGACCGCTGTCAGGTGTTCGGTTCCGAGAAACACCACCATGGTCGTCCCGTGGCGGGAGAGTTCCCGGATCCGGTCCTGTTCGAGCGTAGCGCCGGCAGGGCGGGTGATGATCACCGAGTCAGACACCCCGCGAAGCGTCAGCTGGGTCTGCAGGGCTGCCGCCGCGCCGAACATCGACGACACGCCGGGGACTATCTCGACGGAAATCCCGCGTGCCTTCAATTCAGCAATCTGCTCCACAATAGCGCCGTATAATGACGGATCCCCGGAATGAAGGCGGACAACTTGTTTTCCCGCCGCAACGGCCGATGCCATCTTCCCGACGATCTCGTGCAGCTTCATCCCCCAGCTGTCGACTTTCTCGGCAGCCGGGCAACGGTTCACAAGAACGGGATTGACAAGCGATCCCGCGTACACGAGCAGGTCCGCCGTATCCAGCAGCTCCTGCCCTTTTACGGTAATCAGGCCGGGATCGCCCGGCCCTGCGCCGACAATATAGACTTTCTTCACCGCTATCGCCTCGCATAGAGAATGCTGAAATAACTGCTCTTAAGCGGCAGTTCATCATCCCGGTACACCCGCTGCCCTTCCATATTCATGCGCTCCACCAGAATGAAGCTGGTAAAGCCTTCCGCTTGTAAGTCTTCGGCAACACGCCGGGGCTCCCGGACTTTCAGCACGATGCGGGCGCACTCGCCGGACCCGTCACTCACGGCAAATCCTCCCGATACCGCGACGTCGGCCACCGAGGCAAATGCCGTAATGGCGCTGATGCCGGGAACCGTGGCGTAGGCGATATCGGGATGTTTCCGTTTCAGCACCGTGGTCAGGCGGGGAAATGTCCCGTAAAAATTGGGGTCCCCCAGGATGCAGAATACCGCGGTCCCCTGCCGGGCAGCAGGCGCCACCGCATCTGCGTTCTCCTCCATGCAGGACCGGATTTCGGCTTCGTCATCCGTCATCGGGAATGAAAGCACGGATACATCGTTCCGGTACGGCGCAATGATCGCCTTCGCCACGCTGCCCGGGACGAAGACCGCATCGGCCTCGCGGATCAGGCGCACCGCCCGCATCGTCAGCAGCTCCGGGTCGCCCGGGCCAATCCCGACGCCAATCAGCATACTTCCTTCACCTCCCCGACGATGATATACACCGGATTGATGGGCTTTAAGGCAATGCTTCCCGCCAATGGATAGGATCGAGCGACCTGAACGTGGACGACTTCGCGGAACATACCGAGATCCTGCATCGCCCGGACAGCCCGCTGGACCGTATCCAGCAGCACCGCATTCACGACAATCGTCCTTTTCACCCGGGTGGAGAGGAGCGAGAGGACTGCCTCGAGATCCCCTGATCCGCCGACGAAAGCGCAGTCCAGGTTTCCGATTGAGGGGAGCAGCGCTGTCGCCTCGCCGTGCATCACGGTGATGTTGCATGCTCCCGAGGTTTCGGCACGGGAGCGGGTGCACGCAACGGCCTCGGAACGCCGATCGATGGCAACGACCCGTCCTGCCTTTCCCGCAAGTTCCACCGCCACTTTCCCTGTCCCGCATCCGATGTCCGCAACACAGTCCCCGGCCCGGATGCCGAGCTTGTAGAGGGAGATAGCCATGACTTCGTCCTGCGTAGGACCTCCGGTCAGTTCCATCTGGTTCAATGTAAAGTTAAATTGTATTATGGTATTAATCCTTGTTTTCGCCCCGGAAACGACGGGCTTTTCGCGCGGCGATGAGGCCTGATTCGCAGAAACATTCCGGTGAACGCCCTGTGGTGCGCACCACCCTGAAAAATGCCACTATAGCCGCCTCCGGTGGAGATTCGGGAAGAAAGGTTCTTTGGCGAAAAGTTCCAACATGTGTGCAATGCTGCAGATACGAAGGGAGATCTGTGGGTATTGCGGCGCATGCGTGTCCGTTTGCCCGGAAGGCGCACTTGAACTGATAGATGCCTATCTTACGGTTGACGACCATTGCATCGGGTGCGGAATCTGCGCACGCATCTGCCCCCTCGGAGCACTGGAGGTGACCGATGAAACAGGAATATGACATCCTCGTGATTGGCGGGGGGCCCGGCGGGGCGCTGGCGGCAAAGACCGCGGCCCTTGCAGGATGCTCCGTCTGCCTTATCGAAAAACGTCCGGCAATCGGCGTTCCGGTCAGGTGTGCCGAAGGTGTCGGCGAGGAACTGCTCCGGGAGTTCTGCGAACCGGATCCGAAATGGATCTCTGCAAAGATCGATGGTGCCCGCATTGTCGCACCGGACGGCACCACCCTCGATCTTAAACCCGAGATGGCGGGAAATGAAGTCGGCTTCATTCTCGATCGCAAGGTCTTCGATCGCGAACTGGTATGGCAGGCGGCGGAAGCGGGAGCGGATGTGTTCGTCAAGGCGCGTGCCGTGGATGCGATCATGCAGAGGGGCGCCGTCGCCGGCGCGAAGGTGGAATACGGGGGCGTGCAGCGCGATGTCCGTGCGAAAGTCGTCATTGCCGCCGACGGGGTCGAGTCAAAATTTGCCCGCTGGTGCGGCATCGATACGACCGTCCCCATGCGGGAACTCGAGACCTGTGCGCAGTATGTCCTTTCGAATATCGATATCGACCCCCATAAGACGGTTTTTTACCTCGGAACCGAGATCGCGCCCGAAGGCTACGTCTGGATCTTTCCGAAGGGGGAACGCACCGCAAATGTCGGCATCGGCATTTCCGGGAGAAAGAGCGGTGACGGGCACCGTGCACGGGACTACCTCGATGCCTTCGTCAGGGACCGCTTCCCCGGCGGAAAAAAGACCGAACTGATCATCGGGGGAGTTTCGGTCTGCAAACCGCTCGAGTCAACCGTAGCGGACGGCCTGATCATCGTCGGGGATGCCGCACGGGTCAGTGATCCCATCACCGGCGGCGGCATATACAATGCGATGCTCACCGGAAAACTCGCCGGCCAGGTGGCGGCGGAGTGCATCGCCGCGGGCGACACGAGAAAGGCAGCGCTCGCAAAATACGATCTCCTCTGGCGTGAATCACGGATGGGCAAGGCGATTGCCCGCAATCACGCCGTCAAGGAATTTTTCATCACCCTCGACGACAGGAAACTCAACGACCTGCTCTCGTCGGTGAAAAACATCAACCTCGATGAATTCTCAACGCTTACGCTGATCAAGGAACTGATAAAGCGCAATCCCAGGCTCCTTCTGGAACTTCGCACCCTGCAGAAAATAATCAGCTGATTTTTTTCAGCTGCCGGTTCAGAATGCGGAGGCACTCCGCTTCCGCCTCTTTTTTGGTAAATACCGTAATGATGTCCTGCGGCCGGATCCTGACGGTGCCGCTCGGGATGATGAGGTCCCCTCCGGCACGCCGGATGGCGATGAAAACGAAATCCTTGACATCAAGCTCCCGAATTTCGTGATCGACGATCGGTGCGTCCTCTTCGGCGACAATCTCGAAGATCGTCCCTCCGGGAATCGAAGCGAGCTGCTGCATGTTCGGGTTTTCCGACCAGTAATAGAGGCGGTTCGCAACGAGCTCGTCAGGATTTTCGCTGATCTTCACCCCCACCTCCTTAAAGAGGTCGGAGTGCTCCTTCTGGTTGACGATGGAAACGACATTGGGGACATTGAACCTTTTTGACAGCCAGCACGTCATCAGGTTGACCGCATCATCGCTGGTCGTCGCTACCAGCGCATCGGCACGATCGATGCCGGCATCTTCCAGGACCGATTTGTCGGTTGCGTTCCCGGTGATCGCGAGCACGTCGTAATGTTCGAGGATCTCGCTGCACCGGCTTTCATCCTGATCGATGACCACCACGCTGTCCCCATGCTGCACGGATATTGCAGTCAGGTTCCGCCCGATGCCGCCAAGACCAACGATGATGATATACATTGCATTCTGGTTTCAATCATCGCCATTGATATAACTTGTGAATCGTACCATTACGCGTGATCTGCGGGGTTGACGAAGCAGGAAAGGG
>JAAEEQ010000098.1 GCA_013415665.1 Methanomicrobiales archaeon | reverse complement strand
GCACTCCTGTCACTGGGGCTCGCCCGCGGGCGGCTCCTGCCCGAGGATACGCTCTGGATCGACGGCACGGAGGCATCGGTCTTCTGCCCGCCGGCAGACCGGGCGGTCGGCCTGATGCTCGGCGATATCCAGCCGTTCACCGCAGGCATCTGGGAGGCCATTGTGGGCGAACTCCTCGCCCTTTCGGAAGAAACGCTCTTCTCCGCCGCGACCGAACCGGAGATCAGGATGATCGGGGCATGGTGCTCGGCACGGGGAAGGAACACCCGGATCTTCGAGCACGAGCGCGATCTGATCTACGACCGCTGGGTCTGCGTGGCAACGCGGGAGTAGGGTGCAGGACTATTTTCTGCCGCGCTTCTTCTTCTTCCCCGGTTCCTTCTTTTTCCCGGGCTCCTTCTTTTTCGCCCCGAATTCCTTTTTCCCTTCGGAAGGGGGCTTTATCGCGTCGCCTTCGCCGCACTCCAGTTCGGCAATGATGTCCAGGGGATCCGAGACCCTGCCGACGAGCTGCCGGATGGTGGTGAGGCGTTCGATCCCGATGAAATGCTCCGCCATCACCCGGGCAAGATCCGAAAGCTCGATGGTTGCGCCGGCCTTGCGCACCAGGTTCTGCTCGAGCAGGAGATCGAGCACCGGTTCGGTCTGGCCCACCATCGTTGCCTCCATCCGGCGCAGATCGTCGATCTTTCCCCTGCAGACGACCGCATTGGCGACAAACTCCTCCGAGGAGCCCTCGGTGTCGTACACGGGAGCGACCTCCTCCATCTCGCCCTTCAGCAGCATGATCGCCACCTCCTCCTCGGTATGCTTCGTATCGCGCTTATACGTCCCTCCCGGTTCCGCCAGCACGACGACTTTGCCGAGATCGTGAAAATCGGGGCGCCCGGCCCGCCCCATCATCTGGGAGAAGTCCTGCACCGAGAGCCAGTCGATGCCCATCGCCAGCGAATCGAAGATGACCTGCGAAGCGGGGAAATCGACGCCGGCCGCCAGCGCGGCGGTGGTGACCACGACCGCGATTTTTCCCTCGGCAAACCGGGTTTCGACATCACGGCGCTCCTTTGCCGTGAGGCCCGCGTGATAGGCTGCCGCCTGTTTGCCGATGGCATCCGCGATGATATGGCACCGGGCCCGGGAGTTGGTAAAGACAATGGTCTGGCCCCGGTAGCCTTTGGAGGATGTGGTGCGGAACTCGGTGCTCGTAAGGTTTTTAATGGTCGGAATCTTCTGGTTCCGCTCAAGGAACATAAGGTGCCGCTCCAGCGCCACGGGGCGCTCGAGGTACCGCACCAGCTGTGCCTGCAACTTCTCCGCGAGCAGGCCCGGCAGCCCGATGGTGGCGGAAAGGTAGAGGTACTGCGCCTGCGGGGCGATATACTTGAGGCGCGCCACCAGGCCGTCGAGGCGGTGCCCCCGTTCGGCGTCCTCCAGCATCTGTACCTCGTCGATAACGACGGTGCCGATCGATCCGAGGTGTTTCCCGCAGCGGATCGCGTGATCGATGCCTTCGTACGTTGCAACGACGATCGAGGCTCGCAGGTCCCGTTCCGCCGGCACGCGGGTCTCCGGCAGGTTGAGCCGTGAAACGCCGGTATGGAGCGATACCCGCAAAAATCCCCCGTAGCGTTCCTTAAACCGCTGGTATTTCTGGTTGGCAAGGGCGACGAGGGGCACGAGGAAGAGCATCTGCCCCCTGCCTTCGAGGACGTTTTTGATGCCCGCCATCTCCCCGATGAAGGTCTTGCCGCTCGCCGTTGCGGCAACGACAAGCAGGTCGCGGCCGGAGAGGAGCCCTGCGTCGACGCTGAGCTGCTGGGCGGGCATCAGCGATTCGACGCCCGCCGACGCAATGAATTTCGCCGGCAGGGGAAGCTCCGCCAGGTGTGATGTCACCTGCACGGGATGCGCCTCCAGCCGGTCGTACAGCGTCGTCGCGGCACCGGCGCGCTCCGGCTGCACCATGCCGAGCACCCGGTCGAGGTCGCGGTACAGGTCGAGGAGGTGTTCGAGATGCCCGTAGCTCAGCGCCCCCATGCCGCCGACGTACCCGACTTCCCGCCGGAGTTCGCGCCGTGCGCACTCCTCGCAGATCAGTTCCTTCCCGTATTTGATCGCGTTCTTCTTTTTCAGCGGGGTCACCCGGTCCTCCAAAAAGCACATCCGGCATGCCTCCAGGACGCCGAACGGGATCTGCAGGTCGGCCAGGAACGATTCGAACCCCTCGTCCCGGACGGCAAGCCGGACCTCGGCCTCGCGGAGCTGCCCGATCAGCTCGCGGGTGGGCGTCTTGTGGACGTGCCGTTTGCCGAAATGCTTGATCTGGTAGTGTTTGGGGCGATATCCCTTCCCCGTTTTTTCAAGCTCCACGGTTCCGAGGGCGACCACCCTCCTGCCGTCATGAAAAAAGAGGCGGTACATCCCCCTCTGGGGGAGAACGATAATATTCATCGGGCAATCAGGTCGTGGATCGCGTAATTGAGACCCACCGTTTCCAGCCTCTTGAGAAAATCGGTGAATTCCTCATCCACAATGACGAGGGCGCACTCTATCCCGTGGAACGCCGCCTCGATGACGCCCTCGCGGGCACCGAAGAACATGTCGGGAGCCCTGCCCGCGGATTCGAGTGCGATATATGCTTCGAGGCCGACGGCGCCCACCATCGCAGCATTTCCGGTAATCGCCAGCAGGCCTTTCGTATCGACATTCCGTGATCCCCCCCGCTGGATCCGGGGCACCTTGCAGACATGCACGAGGCCCTCCCGGTGATCGATGATCCCGCTTAACCGGGCAATGCCGACATCGGTCCCCGGCGCTGCGTCCATGATGGCCTCTCCAAGTGCACTCTGCTCTTTTTTAGCGGCATAGAGCCAGCCGTTTTCCATGTACACCCCGACCGTGTCGCCTTTTTTAATCGGTTCCGCCGCCACCGCGGTCCAGACGGCAACCTGCTGGATGATATCGCGGGTCACATGCCGGGCGTAGCTTTCCAGCGCCTCGGAGTTGAACAGCACCCACTCGATGCCGGTGTGGGTGACTTCGTAGCGGCCCCTGCCGCGGGACCGCACCATCCCGTCCTCGACAAGCTCCCGGATGTATTCCGAGACCGCCTGTGGCGTTATGCCGAGCTTCTCGGCGACCTCCTGCTGCCGGACGGCGGGCTGGTGCTCTGCTATCTCGACCAGGATCTGAAAGCGGGTGGCTTCCCGTTTACTTCGCAGGATGATGTAGAGGGGATCATCGGGTCGTTCCGTCAAGAAGCACCAACCCCTGGCCCCGGACATCGAGCTGGGGCATCCGTTTTGCAAGGCCCTTGATAAAAACGGGGCTTACGTTAAATTTTCGCGCAAGGTCGTTGA
Organism: Methanomicrobiales archaeon; assembly: GCA_013415665.1. Taxonomy (GTDB): domain Archaea; phylum Halobacteriota; class Methanomicrobia; order Methanomicrobiales; family Methanomicrobiaceae; genus LKUD01. The sequence goes on along the minus strand of JAAEEQ010000098.1, from coordinate 2,503 downwards.
TCGAGGTGGATCCGGCGACCACTTCATTAATGACATCGTCGACGAGCCCGCGGAGCGTTTCGTCGGAGGAGATCGAGATATGCAGCAGATCGGAAAGATCGGACATCGAGCACTGAAAATTGGCCCTGAATTTACTATAGGTGGTTTTATATTCCTTTGAAGGCTTTTCTCCGGGTTTCGGCATTCTCCATTGTTCCTCGATGAGGTTGCCCTTCTTTAAAATTGCAAGGCACTCCCCGATGCAGTTGCCATTCGCCGCAACCGCCAGTTCCTGTTCGGTAGTCCAGTTTTTATTGAGCATGTCGTAGATCTTTTTATAGTTGGCATTGTTAAAGCAGACAAGAAGAGGAACCAGTTCAACTGGATCATTGACGATACGGATATGCCCTGTCAAAGTAAAGACCCAATAGTATATTGACGTATAACTGAATAAAATTTGTCCAGTATTTTGCATGCGCACGAAAGGAACGATTGTAATTCGTGGGATTGTCCAGGGTGTCGGTTTTCGCCCGTTTGTCTTCGCCCTTGCAACGGCTTTCGGAATGCGGGGCACCGTGCAGAATCTCGGGAGCCAGGTCAGGATCAGGGCCTGCGGCGACCGGTTTTCGGAGTTTCTCGCAGCCGTCGGCAAAGGAACGCCCCTCTCACGGATCGACAGCGTGGAGGTGGAGGACTGGGAGGGGGCCGTACCGGAGGGCTTTACTATCGTGCCGAGCTCGCCGGGGGCGCTCTCCGGGTTCATTCCCGCTGATGTCGCCATCTGTGACGCATGCCGCGAGGACATCTTCACGCCCGGCGGGCGGTACGAAGGCTACTGGGCGACCTCCTGCGTCAACTGCGGCCCCCGCTACAGCATCATCGAGGCCCTCCCCTACGACCGCGAACGGACAACGATGGATGAATTTCCCGTCTGCGCCGCATGTGCAGGCGAATACGGGGATCCGGGGTACCGGCGGCACCATGCCCAGACCATTGCCTGTGCGGACTGCGGGCCAAAGCTGACCCTCTACGATGCAGAGGGAGATGTATGGCCCTGTTCCGATCCCGTCCGGGAGAGTGCACGCCTCCTCGACGACGGCAGCATTCTGGCAATCCGGGGCATCGGGGGGTTTCACCTCGCCTGCACCGAACCGTCTGCGGCCGAACTGAAACACCGCCTCGGCAGGACGGAGCAGCCCCTCGCCGTCATGATCCGGGAGGCATGCCTGGACCGGATTGCCGCGGTGTCACCGGACGAACGGCGGCTGCTGCAGGGCCCCGAGCGCCCGATTGTCGTGCTTGTAAAGAAGGATCCCCTCGCCCACAGCGAGATCTCCAACCTGCACACCCTCGGGTGCATGCTCCCGTACACCGGCCTGCACCACCTGCTCTTTTCGCATCTGAAAAGCCCGATGCTGGTGATGACGAGCGCCAACGTGCCGGGCTACCCGATGATCACGGATGTCGACCATGCCATGGCGCAGTTGAACCGCGATGTCGACTATTTTCTCACCCACGACCGGGTCATCCGCAACCGGTGCGACGATTCCGTCGTCCGGGACGGGTATATCATCCGGCTCTCCCGCGGATTCGCCCCCAAACGGACCCGCATGAGGCTGGGGGACGCGTGCATCCTCGGCGTCGGGCCCGAGCTGAATGCGAATATCACCGTCTACCATGACGGGTTCTGCTTCACGTCGCCCCACGTGGGCAATGTCCGGAACCCGGCCACGCTTGCCTATTTAAAAGAGACGGTGGAGCGGATCGGCAGCCTCGTCGGTGCGGAATACGCTGCCATTGCCCACGACCTGCATCCCCAGTTCCTGTCGACCCGCTACGCCCGCGCCCTTGCGGACGAATGCGGCGCCGAACTGGTACCGGTGCAGCACCACCGCGCCCATATCGCGGCGACCACGACCGGCCCGTGCATCGGCATCGCCATCGACGGTGTGGGGTACGGCGACGACGGGACGGTGTGGGGGGGCGAGATCTTTGCGGGAACCGTGCCCCGCCTCGAACGGGTCGCCCACCTCGAAACGGTGCCGATGCCCGGCGGCGACGCGGCAGCGAAGTACCCGGAACGGATGCTCTACGGGATCCTGCCCTCAGCGGAGACTGCCGGGCTGCTGATCGGGCGGGGCTGGACGGAGACGATGATCGGTGTTGTCGACCGGCAGATCGCCCGGGGCGTGAACACGCCGCTCTCCAGCAGCACCGGGCGGGTGCTCGATGCGGCGGCAGCGCTCCTCGGCATCTGCCGCGAGAAGACCTACGACGGCGAACCGGCGATGAAACTCGAGTCGGCGGCGGTACAGGGGCGTGCCGAGCCATGGGAGCTCATCTTTGCCCGCGAGGACGGCCGCGAGGTGCTCTCGACACGGGCTCTTCTTGCGGAGGCGCAGGCACGGATGAAGAACACGGATATCGCGTCAATCGCCGCCTCCTTCCAGTACAACCTCGCGAAGGGCATTGCCGCCATGGCGATCCGGGCGGCGGGGGCGGAGGGCGTCACCAAGGTTGCGCT
>JAAEEQ010000097.1 GCA_013415665.1 Methanomicrobiales archaeon | reverse complement strand
AGCAACCACTCCTGCCGCACCGCTGCTCATGAGGAAAAAGACGAGGATATAAAACGCGAAGTTTAAGAAATCGAGTTTTTCAAGCACCGTCGTGCTGTCCATGTCAACGCCGACGATGCCAACAACCGTCCCGCTTGCATCCCTGATGGGGGAGAAGCCCGACAGGACCGTCCCCCACTGGTCGGTTGTAAATTCGGAGTCGACCGAGGGGGCGGCAAATCCTGCATGGAGTTCGGGTTCTGCCTCCGGATACGGCTCCCCGATGGCAGCGGCATCCTCGGCAAACCCGTAATCGGCATCCACGACGAATTCGACGCTATCACCGTTTTTCCGCATCGTATACACGTACAGCAGATCGGGGGCGGCGTCCCGGATCCGCCGGAGCTGATCCCGGATGCGCACGAACTCCTCGGTATCCTCGTCGCCGTTACCGATAAGGGACAGCATATCGCCGTCGATCTGCGATGCCGCAACGCAGGCGATCGACATCAGTTCATCCCGGACCGTGTCCTGCAGCGCTTCGCGGGCCTCGGTCGTCACCACATACACCGTGCCGACCGATACCACAAGGATCAGAAGGATCAGAAGAAGGGTAACGCTGCGGGAAGTCTTGAAGTCCACTGATGAACACACCCTGCGGGACGCTGTATATGCTGATTATTTTTTAATGTGAACGCAATAATATTTGCTTTGCTGCATGGGCGATGATCCGGGCCTTTTGCCGCCGCCGATACGGCATTCGGCCGACATGGAGGAGTATTGCAGGCACGCCGGTTCTTCCGCCTGCAGCCCCGGCGTTCATACCAATCCATGGGTATAATCCCAGGCGAACAGCGTTCCAAGCGGAATAATTGCGGAACCGAGATACCCGAACACAAAGAGCGTCATTTCCCATCCCGGGATGGTGACCGGGAACAACCAGAACCAGCATACTGCAAGCGGGAAAAACAGCAGGATAACGGCAAGCGGCCCTTCGATAGTAACGATTTCCAGATCCCCAACCAGTTCATTGTAAAAACCCACGGCAATCATCACACCGAAGAGCAGCAACGCACTTACCAGCGGGCCGAGGGCAATAACAGCATCAGCCGCCTGCATGGCAACGCTGCCGATCGGTTCGAGAACGGCCGCAACAATGCCCTGGTTCTGCGTGAGCGCGGCAACGAGGTCGTTGCCCTCCGGGTAAAAGTACTTGATCACGGTCAACAGACCGCCGACGATGCCCATCACCGTGGCGATCGTACCCAGCAGGCCACCATCCTGAGCCATCGCGATGGCATAGCGTTCCGATGCATAAAAATGTTGCGTGCCCGCACATGGTGGTTTGGGGATCGGTACGCGGCAGGATTCAGTTCCGGTCTCCCTGCAGGGCCGCCCTCTCGTCCCTGACGATAACAAATCCCTCTTTTTCAAGCTCTGCAAGCAGGGCCCGGACCCGCGCTTCATCGCCCCCGGCAGCGGCCACGAGATCCGCCACGATAGATCCCCCCCGTTCCAGCAGAATTCTCAGGATCCTGCCCCGGATCTGCCGGTCGGAGCCCTCGAACCTGCCCTGCACCGCATACCCCGCACTCTTCCGGTTCGGGTTGGCAACCCGCCGTGCAAGCACCGTCCCGTAGTCCATCAGGGCATTGTACCATTCGCGCGGGTCCTCCCGGTACAGCGCCCGCCCGACGCAGGCAAGAACCTCGGAGTCCGATACCTGTTCTTTGCCGGCAAAGAAAAAATGGATGAAAATCCGGCGGATATTGGTCTCGATATACACGACCGGGAGATTAAAGGCATAGGCACAAATGGCGGATGCGGTGGCGGGCCCGATACCCGGGAAGGTCGCGAGGATCTTCGGATCGGCAGGAAGGACACCGCCGAACTCGCCGACGACCCGCTGCGCCGTGCGGTGGAGCGCCAGCGCCCGCCGGTTATACCCGAGCCCCTGCCAGGCGGCAAGCACGTCCCGCACCGGTGCCGCCGCGAGCGTGTGCCAGTCGGGAAATGCCGCCAGAAACGCCCGGTACTTCGGGATCACCCGGTCGACCTGCGTCTGCTGGAGCATCATCTCCGAAACGGTGATCGCGAAGGGATCTCGCGTCTCCCGCCAGGGAAGGCGGCGCCCGGAGGAGCGGTAGTAGTCCAGAATAATGTCACGGAAAAGGGCGATGGCGCGATCCGAACAGCCATGGCGTGCAGTCTCTTCAAAAACAGCGGATTCGCGTTCGTTCTGCCCGGGATCGAGGGTCGTGTTCACCGCATATCCGTGCGTCATCCTTCGCCAAATAGCTGTCTTTTCGGACCGCCAGAAAGACGGAAGCGAAACGCAACGCCCGACGGCAGCATAATATAGGCAGGGGCACACCTTACAGCATAGACAGGAGGAGAAAAGGATGATACGATACCCATATACCCGGAAAACCCGGTGCGGCACAACGATCGGCTTTGCAGCAGCCGGTCTTCTGCTGGCGATCTGCCTGCTCTGCGGCCCGGTGCAGGGGGCGACGTCGGACCATGCGCTCGTCTGGACCCATACGACGACATCGAACATGCGCGATGCCGCAATCTCGCCGGACAGTGCGTATATTGCCGCGGGTGCCTACGACGGATCCGTCGTTCTTCTCACCATCGGCGGCGACACGGTCTGGAGCGCCTCGATCGACGGGCCGGTGAACGGCGTCGACGTTGCCCCGGGCGGAGCGGCGGTTGCCGTCGCTTCCGATGCAGGGACCTGCTACCTCTTCGATCGTGACGGCACGGTGCTGTGGACCCGGACGCTCGGGCAGGCCGTGTATGACGTCGCCCTGAACGATGCTGGCGACCGCATCGTCGCCGGCGCCAATGATGGCAACGTCTACCTCTTTGCGGGCGACGGCCAGCAGCTCTGGAAATACCGGGTCGGCGGTTCTGTCTACGGCGTCGGCATCTCCGGCAATAGCGAAACGATCGCCGCAGGCAGCAGCACGTTCCAGGTCTACGGGTTCAGCCCCGAAGGAGAACGGCTCTGGGCCTATAAAATCGATGCGCAGGTCTACGACGTTGCGGTGTCCCCCGACGGGTCCCGCATCGTTGCGGGCGGGAGCGACGCATCGGTGACCGTCCTTGATGCCGCCGGCATCCGGGTGTGGGCGTCTATCGCCGACGGGCAGGTCAACGGCGTTGCGGCGGGTACCGGCGGTGCCATTGTTGCGGCAGGATCAAGCGACAACTATGCACGGCTCTACAGTGCGTCGGGCGAACAGATGCTCCGGTACGCGACGCTGGGCAATGTCCGCGGCGTTGCGCTCTCCCCGGCGGGCCGGTACCTGGCCATCGCCTCCGATGACGGCACGCTCAGGGTTCTCGAATCCCTGAGCATCCAGGAAACGCCCGTGACGCCCGGGGCGACGGCCACTCCCACGGCAGCGCCGGTTGGAACCGGGACCATTTCCATCTCGTCCGTCCCCGGCGAAGCTGCGGTTGCACTCGACGGCGTGCCGCAGGGCGTCACCCCGCTGACCATGACGGGCGTGCCGACCGGCCTGCACACGGTGACGCTCACACTCGAGGGATACCAGACCTGGACCGCCCAGATCTCGGTCCAGGAAGGCACGACCTTCCCCATCCTCGCGCAGATGCAGGCGGTTCCGTCCGCCACACCGGCCCCCGCCGGCCTTCTCCCGGTCATCGGGGGGTGCGCGATAGCCCTCCTGCTCGCGGCGCGGCGCCGTCCCTGACACGATTATCTTTTTTATGCAACGAAGAGGGCAACCCCGGGTATGGTTGCGATGCAGAAGAGGGTCGAGAGAAAGACGCCCTGTGATGCGAGATCGGCATTGCCCCCGAATTCCTCGGCGAGAATCGCGGTGTTTGCCGCGGCGGGCATCGCAGAGATGATGACCGGGATCCCGAGCAGCATCGGATCCGCGATGAACGGCGCAAGCAGGAGCCAGGTCATCAGCGGCAGCACCAGCAGGCGTACGGCGCTCAGGGCGTACAGGCGCCGGTTCCCGAAAATAAGGTCCGGGCGCATGCGGGAGAGCAGGGCGCCCACGACCAGCATGGCAAGCGGCGTGGTCGTGGAGCCCGCTGCATCGAGCACCGTCACTGCAGCGGGAGGGAGGGCTATGCCGAAAGCGAACAGCAGAACCCCGATGCAGACAGCGAGCACGCCGGGATTGGCAACTGCCCGGATATCGGCCGATCTTCCTCCTGCGCCTTCCTGCAGCAGGAATATCCCCAGCGTAAACACCAGCAGGTGGAAGGGGAGGTTATACAGCGAGGCATAAAAGAGCCCGTCCGCACCGAAGACGGCCTCGACGACGGGATACCCCATGAACCCGACGTTCGAAAAGATCACGATGAACCGGAACACCCCCGCCTCCCCATCCATGCACCCGAGCAGGCGGGGAACCGCCACCGCCACGCCTGCCGACAGGGCGTATATCGCCAGCGAAACGGCAACGATCAGGCTTCCTGCGGCGACCAGCTCGTCGCTTTTCGGTATCTGCAGGGAGACGACGATAAGCGCGGGCAGGGCGAGGTTGACCAGGTACCATGAAAGCTTTCGCACCATTCCCCCGGCAAGGATCGGCGTGCGCCCTAGCACGAATCCTGCGGCCATCAGGAGAAAGAGGAACCCTATCTTCTGGGCGACAATGAAAAATTCCACGGTCGACACTTCTCCTGCGGTGCCCGCGGTGCTGCTTAGAGATTCCTGATTTTCTGGCCGAAATCGGGCAGAAAATCTTTTTTCCGTGACATGACGCCCTCGAGGCGGACCGGCTGGGCCCCGTACCCGAGCGCGGCGAGCATCGCATCGTCGGCGGCGAGAAAAAGATCGCTCGCATTCTCGAAGATGTCGGTGAAGAGGGCGGCGAAGGCGTCGCTGCCGGTCGAGTCCCGCAGGCGCCCGACTTCCAGCAGGATGGCGTCGCGGTTGTGCTGCGGGTAGGCGAACGAAGGCACCATCACCTGGCTGATCATGATGTTTTTGCCGAACAGCTGGTACCGCTTCATGTCGCGGGTCAGCAGCTCCTCTATCGAGAGTCCTTCAAGCGCCATGCCCCGGGCGATCATCTCCGTGCCGAAAGCGACCGGATCGACGCCCGCAAGGGGGGCAAGGTAGGCGACCGCCTGTTCGTCCTGTGCGGTCGTGGTCGAGAGCTTGAGCAGGAGCGTGTCGGAGAGGATGCCGCCGAGCAGGATCCCGGCGGTTTCCGGCGCCGGATCGATGGCCGACTCCATGAATTTTATCGTGACGATCGTGGAGGTCGAGCCGACCGGATCGTTGAGGAACCGGATGGGCTTGAGGGTGCTGATGGCCCCGAGGCGGTGGTGATCGATGATCTCGAGGATCTCGGCCTCCTCGATGCCGTCGACCGCCTGCGTATACTCGTTATGGTCCAGCAGGATCACCGATTTCCGGACGTCGTCGAGGAACGTGTTGCGCGAGATCATCCCGAGAAGCCGCCCGTCTTCCCCGACAACGCAGGCCGTCCGGTACCGCGAGTTGGAGACCAGCTGTTTGACATAGGCAAGCGAATCCTCCATGCGGACCGTCGGGGCATCGGTTGCCATGACCTGCCGGGCCGGCAAGGAGAGGTTGATCATCTTGCCGACACCGACTGCGTCCAGCGCCGTTGCGAGCAGCGCAACGCCGTTGGATCGAGCCTCGCCGACAGGCGCATCGTCGGCGATGATGACGAGGGCGATGCCCGCCGAGATCAGGGCGAGCTGGGCGGGCTCGTTGTCGCCGACGATTGCAACATCGTTCGGCCTGAGGCGTGACAGGGTGACGTGGAGCGCATCGATGGCGATATAGACCGTGCCCTCGAGAAGATCGGCGGCAGGCACGACGATGCGCCCGTTGAGGATGCGGGCGAGGGTTTCGAGTTTGATTGGCGTAATCGACAGGGGTTCGATGGCCTGCCTCCGGACATAGGCGCGTGCAAGACCGTGTTCACTGAAGAGGCCGAGATACCTGCCTTCGCTGTCGGTAATAGGCATGTTCCGCAGGTCCTGCTCGTCCATCATGGCGACGACATCGATCGTGGGAAGATCGCCCCTTGCGCTTGCCGTATAGGTGAACGGAAGGTCAGCTACATTCGGCTCGACGCTTTCGATGTAGAGCGGAGGCTCATGGTGAAAGAGGGAGAGCACGTATTCCGTCTCCGCATTCAGTTCGCCGCAGCGTGCAGCTACGTATTTTCCCGGTTCGAAATGGTTCATCAGCTCGGCATAGCCCAGAACGCTGCAGATACTGTCGGTATCAGGTTTTTTATGACCGATTACAAAGACTTTCACGTCCGACCACCCCCGGGCAGTGACCCCGCCTGCCGCCCGGATTGCTGTCTCCTGCATTATTGGCGGCAGGGCAACATATGCGTTGTCGTAGGCGCAAGCGCCGGGAAACGCCACCGAAAAACCGTATATCGCGGGAAGATGAAGCGCACCGGCAGTCCGGCGATAGACCGCATATTTAGCTGGAAAACCGGGGAGGGCATGTGATCCTGCCGGGCGGCACAACAGGGCTTCCAAAAACCCGCCGCAGGAAGCGCCATTGAGGCGCCATACGGAGAAAACGAAAACCCGGCCTGCCATCCGGGCGCCTTGGCGGGCAAATGAAAAACCTTAAGAGAGCAGGCACGATATGGACGGTTACGGAGGGATCCGGTTGGAGATTGTAAAAATCCCGCGAATGGAAAAAGCCGAATACGACCGGCTGATTGAAGAAGGGTACGTGAGCAGAATCGCGTTCGGTGGCGACCGCTACCCGTATATCGCCCCGTTTCTCTATGTGTTCGACGGCAAGTTCCTCTATTTCCTCTCGACAAAGTACGGCAGAAAGAACGACCTGTTCCGGCAAAATCCCTATGTGTCCGTGGAGGTCGAAAAGTATACCAAAGATCTTTCGAGCTATACCTTCGTGACGATGCAGGGGTACCTTGTCCAGGAGGAGGATGCCATCACGAAAAAGATGGTGCGCGAGAAATTCGTGAAAATGATCAAGGAAAAGAAGCTCTCTCCCAACATCCTCGCAGCCCTGGGGCACAAACCGACCGAACCGATCGATGCGATCGCGACGGAGGAGTATACGAATATCTGGAAACTGACGGGCGTCGTCGATATCGTCGCCCTCAAAAACCTCTGATTATTTTTCGTCCCACCTGCTTACCCCCTTCTTTTCGCAGATTGTACCAATTGCCCGGGGACGGCCGGCCGCGTTTCAGAACGGCGGGAGGGGCATGGCCAGCACAACAATAAAATACAGCATCCCCTGCAGGAGCGTAAGGGGGATGCCGGCGGTCGCGAATTCGTAAAATCCGATCGTTTCGCCGTTGCGTTCCGCCTGCTGGATGATGATGACGTTGCTTGCGGCGCCGAAGAGGAGGAGATTGCCGGCAATGGTGCTGCCGGCGGCGAGCGCCATGAGCGCCGGAAGCGATACCGCCTCTGCGGTGAAGGCCGGAAGGAAGAGCGCGACAAAGGGCACGTTGGATATCAGCTGGCTGCCGGCGACGGCCGCCACAAAGATGGCCGCCGGCGATGCCGCCGGGCCGGTGCAGCAGGCAAGCATGCCGTCCAGCAGCCCGGAGTCGGCAACGCTCTGCATCAGGACAAAGAGTGCGGCAAAGAAGACCAGCGTGCCCCAGTCGATGGAGCGGACGAGCCGGCCGCGGTCGCGGGCGTAAAGCAGCACCGGCACGGCGCTGAGTGCCGCAATCGCGGGGAGCGGGATCAGTTCGCCGCCCGTCATGCCTGACCAGGCTGCCCGGGCGGCAATCAGGACGACCAGCAGGGCGATGGAAAGGCGTGCAGCCCCGGCCAGTGCGGGATCGGTCGCAGTGCCGCCGCAGGATATCCTGATATCCGCCCGGGAGAGCGCATCGGGATAGCAGGTCCGGAGTACGAAATACACCAGCAGCAGTCCCGCACAGGTCGGCAGGCCGAAATACCAGAGAAAGACAAAAAACGGATTATCGATGCCTCCCGAAAGCGCAATCAGGAGATTCTGGGGGTTGCCGACCGGACTCGCCACGCTCCCGGTCGTGACCGAAAAGGCGAGCGCCAGCAGCAGGAGGCGCGGGGCGATGCCGGTTGCCCGCGCAAGGCGGATGGCAAACGGCGTGCCGATGATGGCAAGGGTGTCGTTCATCAGCAAAGCGGAGAGCACGCCGGTTCCCGAAATAAAAAGGAGGAGCAGTCCGTCGCCGGAGTGCGCATGGCAGGCGATCCGCTGCAGCATCCGGTCGAGAAGCCCGCTTTCGGATACCGCCTCGCCGATGACGAACATGCAGAAGAGAAAGACCATCACGTCCGCGTTGATCGCACCGAGGGCACGCACGGGCGAAATTTCCCCGGTTGCAAGCACGACTGCGGCACCGGCGAGCAGGATCTGCCAGATGGGAACGGCAAACCTCCCGGCATTTCTGCCCGCGATCAGCAGCAGGACGGCGGCAAGAACGAATGCGGTGGTGTACGTAGCATGCATGGTGCTTTCTTGCTGATAAGATGAGCGAGGGACCACGCAGGACTGCTGCAACCTTTATGTAGCGCCGGGTTCACCACAGAACAGGTGATGCTGGTTGGGAGATACTGAAGCCCCGGCGGTCCCGGAACTGACCGATAGAACATGGGAGGCGGCCGTTGAAAAGAGCGACAAACCGGTGATCGTGATGTTCCATTCGCCGACCTGCCCACACTGCAGGGCGATGGAGCCGTATTTTAAGGAGTATGCCGTGGAATTTGCCGGAAAAGTCTCGTTCGCCCGCCTGGATGTCGCCGCGAACCGGTGGACGGGGGAACGGTACGGTATCAGGGGAACGCCGACATTCAAGTTTTTCTGCTCCGGCAAACCCGTCATGGAACTGGTAGGCGCCATTTACCCGGCGATGCTGAAAAAGAGGATCGAGGAAGTGCTCGTATACGGCGAGGACTGCGCCCAAAACTCGACGGAGATCGATTACGAGATAACCGGGTATGCCTGAACCGGCGGTCAGCCGGCAGGCAAACGGCAATACAATGGTCCTTTTCAGCGGATTTCGACGCGTTCGCCGGTCACCATGAAGCTGATATGCCCGGCCATCAGGCAGGCATGGTCGCCGCTCCGTTCGAGGTGGCGGGAGATGCTGATGTAATCGATGCACCGTTTGATGTTCCTGCTGTTTTCCATCATATAGGTCAGGTTCTCCCGGAATAGTGACGAGCGCATGGCATCGACGATGTCGTCGCGGCTGCTCAGGTCACGGATCGGCTCCAGGTCCCAGAGTGTGTAGGCTTTCATGGTATCCTCGAGCATCACGACCACGATTTTGCCCATCTGGGAAAGGCTGGAAACCGGCACCCCTTCGGGTTCCTCCGCGCTGTATTTCACCAGTTTCGCAATGTCCTTCGCCATTCTCCCGATACGAAAGAGGGAGTAGTTCATCCTGATGATGCAGGCAACGACACGGAGGTCCACCGCAGCCGGGGAGTACAGGGCAAGGATCCGCAGCGACTGCTCCTCGATCAGGTGGTGGCGTTGTGCCAGCAGTTCCTTTCTGAGGTAGACTTCGCCGGCCCGGACCGCATCGTTGTCATCCATAGCGCGGAGCACGTCCCTGAGCATCCCGATGGCATACTCCCCGTACTCGCAGATCTCCATCCGGAGGGCTTCGAGTTCAGCATGGAATTTGTCGGTCATAATCGCTCCACCTTAACCGAATCTCCCGGTGATGTAGTTGCTGGTCAACTCTTCCTGCGGCGTTTCGAAGATGCTGACGGTGTCACCCGTGCCGCCTGCTGCATGTTGTGCGTGACCACGATGACCGTGTACTGCGTTTTTAAGTCGTTCATCAGGCCCTCGATCTTCGCTGTTGCGATCGGGTCCAGCGCAGAGCAGGGCTCGTCCATGAGGATGATCTCCGGTTCGACGGAGAGCGTCCGGGCAATGCAGAGCCGCTGCTGCTGCCCACCCGAAAGGCCGAGCGCGGATGCATGCAGACGGTCTTTCACTTCGTCCCAGAGCGCGCCTTTTTTCAGGCTTTCCTCGACAATCCCGTCGAGCGTCCGGCGATCCCGGATCCCGTGGATCCTTGGCCCATACGCGATGTTTTCATAAATCGACTTCGGAAACGGATTGGGTTTCTGGAACACCATCCCGATCTTTTTCCTGAGCCCGACCACATCGGTGCCATTTTTATAGATGTTGCAGCCCTCGAACAGAACGTCGCCCGTGACGGAGACGCCGTCGACAAGGTCGTTCATCCGG
>JAAEEQ010000096.1 GCA_013415665.1 Methanomicrobiales archaeon | reverse complement strand
ACGGCGGCACCCGCCCCCAGGAGCGCGATGGCGCCGAATACAATGGCAAAAAGCTCATTCACGGTCCCTGCCTCCGGCGAATGTACTCGCAATCGCGTTGGATTCGAGTGTTGATCCGACAAAATACGCACAGGCGGCGAGAATTGCGAGAGGGTGCGGGATAAGGAGTGCGATGGAACCGGCGATGGCAAATCCCAGCACGTTTAAGTAGGGAAGCTTCAGAAGCGTGGACCGTTCGAGAACGACCCGGATGGCGGCGACGAGGCCGACACCGGCACAGACCGCGAGCGGCAGCTGTCCCTCAATCAGGCACGCCACCCCCACAGCTTCTCAAGGAGCCGGCTGGCATGAATATGCGACAAGCCCTGGATGGACAGAATCGCAAGCACCATGCCGGCAATGAAGTCCTCCGGTGCGAGCCCTGCGTAGGATGCTGCCGTGATGACGCCGGTGGCAAGGACGGCCCCGCATGTTCCGGCATAGCCGGGATCATGGCAGATACGGTTGCCGATAAAAACAAGTGCCGCCGCGGCAAGTCCGCCGGGAATGCCGGCGATGGCGACACCGCACGCGGCAAGGAGGGTGCCCGCGGACGCGTCAGGGGAGCAGACGATATTGCCCATCATGCTTCCCCCGTGCAGCGATCCGCCTTTTTCAGCAACAGCCGCGGCGATTGCCCGGGCACCGGAAACGCCACCCCGCTCCGGCAGACGGAAAACGAGATCCACGGCCACGAAAAGGGCCCATGAAATGGCGGCGGCGGTGATAATCCGGGCGATTTCAATAAGCATTACGTATCTCCAGTGGTAATGACAATTACGGGTAGTCTATTCAATAAAGGTTTTGATTCCGACAATATATGCCGGTTTGTCATGGATTCACGGGCTATTTTCGGCACTGGCCCGCCCTCCGGCCGCCATGATGAAAAAAAAGATGCAAAATGACCTGAAAACGAAATCCAGGTTTGAACGGTGCGTATCGTGGGTGCCCGTGCTGTTCGTAAAAACCCTTTTTTGCCGCTATGTTCCCGGGCGCATACCATGCCCTCTGTGCCTGCGGCACCTGCGATCATTAAAATTATTTAATTTTATTATAAAATCAAACATAGTGTACAATGCGCGGCGGTGACTTCCGGCCGCCCCTCCCGCCGGATGTTGCCGGTACGCGCCCCAGAGAAAGGTTTTATCCTCGAACGAAACGAACCAGATACTATTCTGTATGACCGCTACGCTGACCCGGATTGATATTCTCACCATCGTGCTCATCGCGGGGATTACCGTTGCCGCAACGCTTGCGTTCTGGCCGCTGATGAGCGTCATTATCCTCGCCCTCTCGATCGCGGTCGTGATGATGCCCATCCACCGGCTGCTCTGCACGCGGTTTTCAGGGGCGGTATCAGCGGGGTTGTCGACGATGTTCGTCGGCATTCTTCTCTTCGGATCGCTTGCGTTCATGGTGACGATCATCTATCAGAACAGCACCTATCTCTCCGAGATCGTCGGCAGCATCATCGCATCGATACGGTCGTATGAGTCTGATCTGATTAACATCCCCATCACGATCCCGCAGGAGCAGGTGGCGGAATGGCTCCGGGATCAGATCGTCAGTTTCAGCGATTACCTCTCGGGAATCATACGCGGCATCCCGTTCCTGATCGTGCAGCTCATCATCTTCTTTCTCAGCCTGTACATCTTCATTCTCCGTGGCGACGATCTCAGGAGCGAGGTCATGGATCACCTGCCGAGCCGTATCAGCAGGGCGATTACCCGAATGACGGAAATGGCGGTCAACACGCTCTACGCGATCTATGTCGTGCACATCGCCACCTCGATCCTGACGTTCATCCTCGCGATCCCCTTCTTTTACCTGCTGGGATACGATCATGTCCTCTTTTATTCGCTGATGGCAGCGATCTTCCAGCTCATCCCGATCATCGGGCCGTCGATGCTGATGCTCTTCATCGCCATTTACGCGCTCTCGATCGGCGACCTGCGGAGTGCGGCGTTTGTGGCGTTTGTCGGGTATCCGATTGTCTGCGCCTTCCCCGATGTCTACCTGCGGCCGCTGATGATGGGGAAACGCGCCTCGATATCGCCGGTGCTCATGTGGATCGGCTTTTTCGGGGGCCTGGCGGTGATGGGCATCGTGGGTTTCGTGCTCGGGCCCCTTTTTGTGGCGCTGGTTGTCTCCGGGTACCACATCCTTATCGAAGAGCTCAAACACGCGCGTGAAGCCATTCCCCTCGATTGAGGATACCGCGAACGGGCCCGGACAGGCCCGCAGAGCATGCGCTTAATACCGTTCGTGACCAGATATACCGGTGCGCGAAAGCGCCAGCGGGCGAGGGTTGCCAAGCCTGGTCAACGGCGCAGGGCTTAGGACCCTGTCTCACAGGAGTTCGAGCGTTCGAATCGCTCCCCTCGCATTTTTTCACTGCAGCGTCACCAGCACCTCGATGGTGCCGGTCCCGGCTTCCAGCGTTCCCAGTGCCTTGCCGAGAACGGTGCTCGGCCGGTAGATCTCCACGCCACCGATATCGACCGGCACGGCTTTCATGGCATGGCCGGCGGTCGGCGACGTCGTCAGGACATCGCCCGGATAGATCGCCCCGTAGGAGGCGTCGACCCTGCACGGCACCCGGCCGGCGAGGGCGACGAGCGCTTCGCCGTCGTTGCCGTGCTCCTTTGTCCCGAGCGAGACGCCCGGCGCGGTCGAGACGATGCCGGCGACCGAGGTGTCGTAAGCGCTCGTTGCGGGCTCGAGGATGCCGTCGGCGCCGATCACGAGCACTGTCCCTGCCTCCGGTTCGCCGCGGACGGCGGCATACTCGGCGATATCGGCGCCGCCGCCATCATATTTCGCGGCGTACATGTAATCCGGCGTGTAGACGCCGTACATGTGGTCGACGCGTTTAGTGTCCGCATAAATGGCATGGCTCGTTTCACTGACGCCAACAGTACCATACCGGTTGTTGCTTACGCCATAGACGCCGTCGCCGGCGCCCATATTCTTGCCGTAGACAGCCGGCACCCATTCATTCGTGCTCTCGGTATATCCTTCGATCCCGCGTGCCTGAGCGCTGAAAGCGTAGATGCCGGAAACATCTGGGCCCTGTGCTCGTGATACAATACCATAGCTTTGAGAACCAAAAGTGTCGACAGAAATGCCAGAGCTATAGTCATTCGTCGTTGTAATGACCAGGCCCGGACTGGCATAGCCCTTCGTAAAAATTTCCATGCCGTTGCTGCGTTCACCCGTTGTCTTTGAAAAAATGCCATAGCTATTGTAGCCTTCAGTTGTGGCCCCTATGCCGACGCTGTTGTCACCCTCAGTGGAGGCAAAAATACCGTCACTGTAATTGCCCAGCGTGGTTATTCTCGCACCTCGATTATAGTCGTAGACTGTAGACACATTAACCCCTGCACGCCGATTTACACTTGTTCCCGCACCATTTGTGGTGAAGTAGCCGCCCTCTTTCCCTTTACCATAGACGCCATACCGTTCCTGACTTAAGCCATACACGCCGTCGCCAGCCCCTTCATTCGAACCATAAATAGCGGGAACCCATTGGTTCGTACTGAAAGTATATCCTTCCAACCCGCGTGCCTGCTTGCTGGTGCCGGTGATGCCAGGGCTGTCGGGGCCCTGCGTATCTGCATGGAGACCGACACTAGTGCCACCGAAAGTGTGAATAACGACGCCAGGGCTTGCGTAGCCCTGCGTTATTGTACGCATACCCGTACTATAATTGCCCGCAGTGACGGCATTCATGCCATAGCTCATCAAACTCTCTGTCTCGATACTCACACCCGTGCTATGATCACCGGTTGTCCTCGTCTGAATTCCCGTATTATAGTCGAAATACGTTGATATATTAACGCCAACCTTGAGATGATCATAATCCGCCCCCGCACCATTTGTGGTGAAGAACCCGCCTTCTTTCCCTTCGCCATAGACGCCGACGTCTTGGGCGCTGATGCCGTATATTGCCGGACTATTATACCCCACCGTCTCGGCATAGACAGCGTAACTGTTGTCTTTGATGGCAACGCCGACCACACCAATGCCCTCGATACCATCTGCGGCCCCATATACCCCAAAACCGCCTTCTCCCTCGGCAATTGAGTACACCCCGACTCCCTCCTCACCCGAGCTGCGATCACCGGTGGCGTACGCCAGCAATGCGGCGCCTTCGTTGTTCGCCAGCGCCAGCATCGGCGTTGTGAGCGTGCCTTCGACTGTTGCCCCCGGCACGAGGCTCAGCGCATACGGCACCGGCCGGAACTCCTGTCGTGGAGAGAGCACCTCGCCCCGGATCGAGATCTCCAGCCAGAGGCCCCGTCCGTCGTAGTACTGCGGATCGAAATCCAGTGCGGTGGTGAAAAGCCCATCCGTTACTGTGACCACATGCGTATCGGTGTCAAGCGGCGTCCCTCCGCCGGTGACATCATAGAGCGAAAACACGATGTCGCCGGTGGTGGTGATCGGCTTGCCGCTGCTGTCTTTCAGCATACCCTGATAATTGACTACGGTGCCTGCCGATGCGGTGGAAATGACGGCCGCACACAGCACGAGAAGAATGACTGGTATCTGTTTCATGCCTGAAAACCTCCTGTCAACGGGTGCACGGGAGATGAAGCGGGCTGGAACGAGCAGGCACGCCACCGGACCGTGCAGGTATTTAAACAAACCTGAAATATTATTTTATGTATATAATACATTCGATTTTTATTTCTCTAAGTAATATACGAAAAAACGGGCTTAAATACTACATGCCAAAAAATAATCAGAACCACGTGTAAACAGGAAAGGGAATGTCCTCTTTTATCACCTTCTTTATTGCTATTAAAGGTCAGTGGATCGCTAGCACGACTGAAATTATGCAACCACATGTGCGAGGCACTACCCGGAGATATAAAAACGTAACACATTTGTATCCAGTATCGTTATCATCGGGGTAATATGCCGCATATTTTCGATGCCCTCACCAACCGCCACCCCTGCTACATCGCCAGCCTTCAGGTTCCCGTTAGTTCCCCGGGAGCCGGCCTTTCCGTGCCCGAATACCGCGTCAAACCCTACTTCATCGTTGCCTCGGTCGAAATGGGCAACACGACGACCAAATGCGTGCTCACCGGCACCTGCATGGAGAGCGGGCAGACCTATATTCTCAACAAAGTGGTCGTCAATACCCGGGAAGCCCGCCAGCCCCGCGACGGCGAGGAGACGATCGCCACCACCCTTGTGGGGCACCCCGTCTCGCGCGAGGCGGTTGCCGAACTCGCCCGTGACGTGCTCGAGCGCTGCCACCGTGAGGCGGGGCTGTCGGTGCAGGAGGATCTCGACTTCCTCGTGCGGAGCACCGGCATGAACGCCTCCTGGCACTCGCCCCGGGAAGTTGCGGGCTTCATCGGGGCTATCGCCGACGGTTGCCTCCAGGCGGGTGTCTCCGCCCGGAAAATGACCCCGCCGCTTGACAAGAACCACCTGCCCGCAAAGCTGCAGGCATTCAGCCTGATGGACAAAATCACGCTCCGCGATACGGTTGCAGGCGTGATCCCGCCGTCGGGGCTCGTTTCGGAGGATCGTATTGTCGCGAATGAAATGGAGGGCGTGCTCGCCATGGCGGGCATCAAGGACGGGGCGCTGGCGTCAGACGTCGATTACCGCAATCCCTGCATGGCGATGGATTTCGGCACGACGGTGGACGGCTGCATTACGGGCACGGTCGAACCCGATGCACCGGATCCCTTTGCCCGGACCACCGGCAGCATCTGCGGCCTCGGCGGAGCGATCGCCGATGGACTGGCCCGGGGATCGCCCGAGGTGGACAATACCATGGGCACGGCCCGCGATCTCCTCGGCGATGCGCATGTCCCCCCTCTCCTCGCCGGCAGCGAACGCTCCACGGTCAAAGGATTTACCGATCGTATTCACGATATCATCAGCATCGATGTCGTGCCCCACAACCGCACCACCTGCGGGGGGGTACCGGTCGATCCCGTTCTAGCGGCAGGCCAGGGCATTACCATT
>JAAEEQ010000095.1 GCA_013415665.1 Methanomicrobiales archaeon | reverse complement strand
GACTGGACACAGCCGGTACTGGTTAAGGTTTCAGGCAAAGTCCCTGTCATCACCGAAGTCAAACAGTTTGACGGTATCGTCCTGACAAAGCGCTCGACCCGGCGCAGCGGTTTTACGTATTACCGTTTTCAGGCGCTTGACGACAAGGGATATCCCGTTGGAACGGCAGTGACGGCCACCTTCAATATTGCTATTCCCGACGAGGAGCAGTTTAAGGAAAGGCTCAATGCCGTACAGGACTCCAAGATCCGCCCGATCATATCCGAAATGTATGACAAAGGGCTGACCCAGGAAGCCTATCAGCTGCTTGTGTATGCGGAATCGCCCAAACCCAGTACCGTGCCGCTCTGGCTCTTTGCGGCAGGTATTGTTCTTGTCGCGCTTGCCGGATTCTTCATCGGCCAGCGGAGAGGTATCGCACTCGAACGAAAAAAGAGGGACATCAAGGGGGATTAAACAATGGCTAACGAAGCAATGGATCGCGGAAGGGCATTTCAGATGCCCGATGAACTGACCGTCGTCGCTATCGGCGGAGCCGGAAAGAAGCTGGTATCCCATCTGGCGGATCACGACTGGTTCATCCGTCACTATCTGCGTGAAGGAAAGCGCCTGAGAATCTACACCATGGATACGGACTCGAACCAGCGTCAGGAAGATATTGCCCGGATGCAGGAAGTCAACGGAAAGGTGTCCGCCATCCTGAAAAGTGCGGAAGGCATGGGCGGCAGCGTCAGGATGCAGTACCATTTCCTTCCCGATCTCGCAAATGTGGAGCGTGTTTCCTCGCTGACCAGCCGACAGGTGCTGGAACAGGTTAAAAGCCGTAAAGCCGAACCGCTGGTCAATGTCTGGTGGATGAACGATCCCGAAGCAGGATTCGAATATGCCGATTTGAAAAAGATCGATCGGAATATCACCGATGATTTCGGCGGTGGGGTGCATCGCAGACGCGCCATTTCAAAGGCGATTTTTTATAAGGCCATCACGCAGGGAGGCGATACGTTCCCGTCGTTCCAGGGTCACGGCCCGATTGCGATCGTTGTCGGACTGGGAGGGGGAACGGGATCAGGCATGTTCATCGATCTCGCCCGCTATATCAAAGGCCTTCGCGGCGAAGAAACCAAGATCTGGCTGTTCGTTGTTCTCCCCGCAGTCGGGGAAGGTGAAAAAGAGCAGCTGAACGCTGCCATTGCCCTGACGGAAATGGAGTACCTCAACTTAAAGGAAGAGAAGCTCTTTAACTATGTCATCCTCTCCTCGCTTTCACCAACAGGATACGTCGATGGCGGCGACCGTATCAAGGAAGTCAGGGAGTTTGACGAAGCATTCCCGTATATGCTTATTAATTCCCTGTATCTGCCCACTGCGGACATTTCTGCCATTGCCGATGCAAAGAAGGAATATTCCGGGTTTATTTTCTCTGATTCGCACATCATCGAATACCCGGTCGAGGAGCTCATCGGCCTGAAAACCGAGTTCGAGAATGTCATCAGGGAGCTGGGCAATCTCTGTACGGACCGGCGCAAATATCTCGACGAAGTGAAAGAGTTCCTCGACGCGGCCCAGTCCACCTACGTGTCCCAGCTTTCAGGCGAGGGAGAGATAGAGATTACCCGCGACGATATCAATGTCATCAAACGCGAGCTGAAACGTCTTGAAAAGACGTGGTCAAACGAGATCGCCCGGGACCTGAATTACAATACGTCCGAGGAGATTATTTCCTATATCAATAATAATTTCCTCGAGGATCAGCGGAATATCGATACCATTGATACGTACGACCGCCTGCTCGACTACATTTCAAAACTGGTAAAATACCTGCAGGGAGGCGGGAAGAGCGAATCAAAGAAACTCGAGAACGAAAGCGATAAAAATCTCTATACGCATCTCACCTCCGCCCTTGCCGAGCTTGAAGAGCTGGTGCTGCTCCAGCGGACAATCCTCAGGGTGAAGGAACAGGCGGCACGCCTCGTCATCTTGAAGATCGCACGTGGCGAAACCGATTTCGGCCCGGTCATGGGTGAACTCACCTCCCGCCTTTCCGCCCTGAACAACGAAATGCTCGAATCCGAGCAGAAACTGAAGCGGAAGCGCGAGGAACTTGCCGACCGGAAGAAAGAACTCGATGCAATGCAGGCACGGGTTAAAACGGAATGCAACTCGCTCCTCGATCCGATCAACACCTACGTTGCCAAAAAGACCGATATCACGACAATCGAGTCGTTGGAACGAAAATTCCTCGACAGTTTCCAGAGGATCCTCTTCCAGGCGAAGGATGAGCTCTCAAAAACAAAGACCAAGAAACCGAAAGTCTACAAGAGGCAGGAATGGCTCGCTATGATGGGAATCTCCGATGTCCAGGAGCATATCGAGTCACTTGCCGTGAAGTCAGGGGAGGATCTCGGGTATCTCAAGGACCTGAGCGAATCCGTCGTCCTGTATTACTACTACTCGTACCTGCTTGAGATCGCAAGCAGGATGGGTTTTATCGATAAACTCCTTGGCAGGGACCTCGATCGCGAGATGCTCCGCTCAGAGCTGAATGCGAAGGAGGACCGCATCAGGAGAATTGCCGAGATGCGCTACGACAAGGTGTCTGTTCACGATCCGTTCGAAGTGGCGGTCTCCGACCGCTTCGTCTCGCGCGATATGGACGCCCAGCTTCATGCGCGGGAACGCGATATCATTACCTCGCTGATGGCAGAGTTCAATCTCGAATACGCCGATCAGTCGAGGATGCTTGAAGCATTTTCGGTAGCAGATACCGGAAGCATCATTCGCAACTTAAAGGATGTCATGTCGGCGGTCCTTGAGGAACGCGACGGATATTCCGAAAAGATGCACAGAACCGAAAGCGAGATCGACGCAATCATCCAGGCATCGATTTCATCAAACGCACTGACAAGCTTTCGGATGAAACCTTCGAAGCCAGAAAAGCGTACGGTGCGCACCTCGATAAGTTCGAAGAGAGTTACCTTGCCATCGAAGAGCGCAAGCGCCGGGGGAACCAGACTGTCGAAGGCCTCTATCATACCCGGTTCGGTGAGATCAACCCGAATGTGCTCTCCCTGATCGGGGACGACGCAAAGATGGATGTGCTCGACCGGGACGGTGAAGGGAAAAAGGAGATTGAAAAGCTCTTCAAGATCGTCAACTGGAAATATAAGGATCTCATTGACGTGCGCAAACTTGGAGTGACGAATTTCTCGGTCAGTTTCGGGCCCGGAGGAACGGAGCGGTGGAATTTCGAAAAGGCGGCACTGGTCGTATCATCCACTTCAAAATGGCTTTCCGATCTGGTATCCAATAACCATGACAACTTCCGCCGGCATATCATGAGCAGCCTTGATCTCGACTCGAATACGAATGCAAAGGTGAATGCGCATAATTATACAAAACCGTGGGAAGTGTCCCTGACCTTCTATGCTGCTGCCAGTTTCCTCGACAACATCTCACCCATGACTACCGGCGGCGGGTACTGGGAGAAGTACGAGAAGAAATCGGAAAATCTGCTCCACCATGTCCTGTTCATGCAGGATGGAAAATATATTGTCCGTAAAAAGACCCTGCTTTTAAAGGAAGGGGCCGCAATCGCCAGAAAGGAGAGTGGCACCGAAGAGGAAATCCGGGAAGCACGGGAAAAGATACTCTCGCTCTACGATGTCAAGGACATCCGCGACATAAGAAAGCAGGAAGGGGAGAAGGACATCAATGCGGATAAATAATACAAAAAGACAATTTTTACTTGCCGGGGGAATCGTTGCAGGGCTGATCGTCGCTTTTCTCTTTGTCAGCCTGTTCGAGATCTACTGGTTCATGATCGCCCCGTACTGGCTGACGGTTCTGATAGACGTCATTCTCGGGATGTTCATCCTTGTTGCCATCGGGATGGTTTTTTCAGAGGATTCACGGGTAAACGGATTCCTTTTTGCCATTGCGCTCGGGTATATAGCCTATTATTTTATCTCGCAGGATCGCATCATCATCGATGCGCTTCTCTTCGGCTCATTTGCCGGTGCGCTTGTCATCGTATCATCCGTGCTGCGCAACCGGTTTGATCTGCTTGCGGTAACGGCAAAAGCACTGCTTTCGCTCTCGTTCTGCATCATTGTTCTCTACCTGTTCTACGGCTTTACCCTCACCGACACGGCGCTCAACGGCAGCGCACAGGTGAATGAACTCTCCGCGCAGAACATATTCTTTTACGGTGTGGGCATTTTCATCACCGGGGTTTTTTACGTGCTGCTGCTGTATTCAATCGTCGGTGTAAAAGCCTCGGACATCTTTATCTTCGGCCCCAGAGAATCGGGAAAAACCTACTTTTTCCTCGGCCTGTACAGCCACATTACCAAACGGTATGCGGGAAGGTACAAAGAGGTCATCCTGTCCGGCGATATCGAGGACGAAGAAAATTTAAAACTGGCCAATCTCGATGCGAACATCGAGGAAAAGAAGGTCGTCTCGCGCACATTTAACTATCATATGGGCATGTACGAGTTGATCGGGAAAAAATTCGGCATCCTTCCGGTGACATGGACGATTGTGGATTATGCCGGCGAGTACTACGACCAGCTCAATGAAGCGAACTATCGCGCATCCCTCGAGCACCTGAGCGCAGAACTCGAGATTCCCCTTCGGGAGCTGAAAAAACGCGCCGGAACAATCGGATTTTTGCAGTTCGTCAACAAACGCCATGCGGACAAGCTGACCGATATCGACATCACCCGTTCACTCATCATCTCGACGGTCTACAGCCGCCTCCAGCGCGCGGGAAAGGTTATTTTTCTCATCGACGGGGAAAAGATCGTCAGGACTCGGGAAGGGACCGGAAAGCTGACGCGGGAATTCGGTGAGTATGTCAAAACCCTGATGGATCTTGAAGGCGGCAGGATGTTCCGCCTCTTCGGGGGGAATAAAAAATACGCACTGGCAGTGACAAAAACCGATATCGTTGCCAGAATGCATCCTGAAATACACGATTACCTTCGATCGCGGGGATTAACGAAACTTTCGGAGATCAATGACCACTCATCCGAAGCCGAAGTCCTCGAAGGAAGGATCTTTGGCGTGCTGGATCGCATCCTCGTGTTCAAAAACCTTGTCAATATCATGAACGACCTGTCGTTCACCTTCGTGGCGGTGAGTGTCGATGCCACTGCCGAACCCTTTGCAACGGGAGAGACGGGCGCGGAAGAGGACGTCTCGCCCCGCCAGCTGGCGCCGTGGAGGTTTGGCGAGATATTTAAATTCGGGTTTTAGTATGCCGGGAGAACTGTATCGTTCCAGCGAAACGGAGGTGTCCTGATGGCATCCGGCAGGTCCGTGCTCCTCGGGATCTACAATACTGACGGGGATCTCATCAGCGGTGAACTGCCGGGATTCCGGGACACCGCACGCCGGCTTGCGGAGAGCAATGTTTCCCTCTTCCTGCAGTTCCGTGGCGAAGAGGCACTCTTTGGAACGGCAGTAAATGTGCAGCGGAGCGGCCGGCGGCCGGACACGGTCATCGTGCTGATACGGGCGCTGCCGGTCCGGTATACGCGTGAAACGGGCCGGCTGGTAATACTGCTGTATCGGGAGGCGATAACCAGCCTCGAATCTGCCGATTATCGTATTCTCAACATCGGCAATGATGAGGAGCTCATCCGGGCGGTCCGTGCCGGAGAAGCGGACGGCCGCAGGAAGGTCGCATTCGAATCCCGCAGCTCCGAATTTGTCGCCGGGAAGCTGGTTGCCACGCAGACGGCGGTGGTGGTGTCCCGGAACCTGCGTGCCTCCGTCGCCCATGTTGCCGCGGTTGTCGATATTCTGGTGCCCGTTCTCCGGCTCGGCTACACCTTTTCGGTCTCGAAAAAAACCTTCGATGCAAACCTCTCGATTCTGCCGGACAAACCACCGAATGTGTCCGCCGTTGATGTCGAACTTGACAACCAGTACATCTCCCGGGCATCCGCCGATGGTGATGTTTACCGGCGGTTCGTCGACGCTCTTTCCGATCCCGGTACCACTGCATTCAATTCGAAAAACGAGTTAAGTCGCGGGATAGCTACGACGATCTACAAGAAAACCCGGGACAGGGACTTTAAACAGCAGTATCTCCGGATGATATCAGCGGCCGGGCTGCCGGTTGACGTCGATGTCGATGATGCGGTTGCCTCCGTCATACAACAGAAGAGGACCGCCCTTTTCGAACAGTACCTGAAAAGCCGCAGATTCAACCGCTCCTCGCTCCGGGATGCACTGGCACGGCTCAGTTCCGCGGATTCCATGGCATTCTGGGAGGTGCTGGCCCAGGCTCCGGCGCCGTATGACCGGTGGCGGCAGATATCCGATCTCCTGCAGACAAACAGCATGGCAGCAGCATCCTTTTCAGAACGGTTCCGCGATCCTGCCTCCCGAACCTCCGCTCCTGCTGCAGCATGGAGCAGTGTTCCCGCAGGGCGCAGGAACAGGCGATGGCCGCTTGCCGTGGCCGCCATCATCGTCCTGTGCGCCCTGGTGCTGAGCCTTGCTCTCCTCACGGGACTGCTTCCCGCTCCCGTTGCCCGCCCGAATGCTACGGTCAATGGGGACGAAGCACTCCGGATCGTATCGCCGGACGGTATTGCCGGCATCTCGACCGCAAAGAGTGCCGTTTTGGGCCTGAGTGCCGGAGAAGAGCTGACGATCCAGGAAGTCACGCCTCCGCAGGATTTTGTGGCCATGGGCAGATGGAAGCCGATCGGGTTGTTCTATCTCGTTTCTCCCGAAGCATCGACATTCGATCCGCCCGCTCGGTTCGCAATCATTGTTCCTGCCAATCAGAGCATCGAAGGATCGACGATCATTGCAAGAAACATCCAGATCGGCGGTGACTGGGAACAACTTGAAACGCACGCCGCGGCGAACGGCACCGTCACGACATCCATACCGTCCGGGGGCCTCTACGGTGTATTCGCCGTTCCTGTACCGGCTCCCGAATGACGATTCAGCGTAGCAATCCGGTGAAGCGCATGATGCATACGATATGCCCGCGGAGACAGGTGCAGGCGGCACGAATCCTTCTGGCATTGTTTCTGGTCCTGGCAATCGCACCCGTACCGGTAACCGCCCAGGACGAGGAACTGCAGTTCGGGGAAATCGCCGTCTCCTCCGATCCGACCGGTGCGACGATCTATTTAAATGGCGTGCAGCAGGAAAAGAAGACGAATGGCTTCATCCTGAACGTCTATCCGGGAATCCATACCATCAGGCTTACTCTTCCCGGGTACCGGGACTTCGAGCAGGTTATCGGCGTGGAAGCCAAGGAGACGACCTATGTGTACCACGAATTCGTCCCGGCAGTCGGCACGGTTGTCGTTTCATCCGTTCCTACCGGAGCGTCGATATATCTTGAC
Source organism: Methanomicrobiales archaeon (assembly GCA_013415665.1). GTDB lineage: Archaea > Halobacteriota > Methanomicrobia > Methanomicrobiales > Methanomicrobiaceae > LKUD01. The sequence goes on along the minus strand of JAAEEQ010000095.1, from coordinate 1,598 downwards.
GGCGCCTATTACGGCAGGACCAACACCGCTCTTCCGAACATCCCCGCCGGACTGCATACGATCCAGCTGACACACGAGGGCTTTGCCGATAAGTCAGCCTCGATTTATGTAACAGACGGCATGAGCACCTCTTTTCATCATAATTTCCAGCTTGTTCCGACCACAGGATCGCTCTCGGTGATTACAACACCCGAAGGGGCGGTGATATACCTCGACGGGATCCAGCGGGGCGTATCCAACCGCGTTATCGACGGCATCGAACCGGGAGCGCACGAACTGGTGCTGACCAAAGATGGGTACAAGGATGCCCGGGATACGGTCGAGATCACGGCAGGAGTCACGATGGTCCACACCCGGGTTCTTGAAGGGCTGGACGGCACCATCGTGATTGACGGATTTCCGGCGCAGGCGGACGTATATATCGACGGTGAGCTGCGGGGGATGCTTCCCTTTTCCGGAAGTGTGCCGCAGGGCGATCACCGGATAGAAGTTAAGGAACACGGGTTTGAAACGACAGTCATTTCCGTAAGCATCGGCTTTGAAACGCTGACATACTCGGTTACCCTCACCCCTCTCGCGACACGGGCAATAATCGAAGCGGAAAGCAAAATTGCAGCAAACGCCCAGTACGACCAGTCACGCGCACAGGCCGAGCTTGATGATGCGCGGCAGTACCTTGCAGATGGCAAATATGTTGCCGCCTACGATGCAGCCGTGCGTGCGGGCTTCATTGCGGGCGATGTCGACAGCGACGGGATCCCGAACTTTCTGGATTTACAGCCCACCGTGAAGAACGATTTCATTTACCTCGTTGCCCTGCTGGCACTTCTGGTGATGGCATGCGGGGTTGCCGCCGACTGGATGCGCACCAATGCCCGGCCGGAGATCGAGGTCGCGCTTGCCGAATCGGTCGATCCGTCGGATGTCGTCGTCCGGGTCGATCTTTCAGTTTCACGCCCTTATCACGGCGGTATTTGCACGGTTGCGCTGGGAGGCAAGATCATCGAATATCTCCCCGATGTCGGTTCGCATGAGGTGCATCTTGGCCCGCTTCCGCCCGGCGTCCATCAGGTGACGGTCGAATTTCGGATTGAAAAACTGCGGTACGGGAGCGCCCGCAAAGTGCGCATGCTCGAGTTCGAGATAGGAAGCGGGGAAGTTTACGAGAATGCGAAGGATAATGTCATCGAGCAATGAAACGGCCGATGATCTGATGTAAAGGTATTTTTTTCGAGCTCTCCGGCCAGATGCCTGTACACATCGTGCACGTGTGGAAATTTCGGAAGAAATCATGCTGTCCGGACGGGACGATGCCATACCTGTTGCCGCGCCTATTTTACCTGGCAGTCGGGATCTTAGAATGAATAATGGCTACGCCTCAAAGAGATATGCGCAGGATTTTTGGAATAGAACCGGAAGATATAGCATCCGCTCCTCAAATGAATATGCAAAAATGTCGGATCGATAATGGAAAAGGAGTAATAGCAGCTTTTCGTGGTTCCCGAGAACTCGCGTATCTCAGTACCGCACGATACGTAAGCGGGCTTAACTTCCGGGTTCGGAATGGGTCCGGGTGTGGCCCCGCTGCTCTGGCCGCT
>JAAEEQ010000094.1 GCA_013415665.1 Methanomicrobiales archaeon | reverse complement strand
TGTCCGCCGGATGCTCAATGACTACAGTTACCGCCATCCGGCAACCCGGTATGCGCTCCTCAACCTCGGCGAGGAGCTGCCGCTCCGTGCCCGCGAGGAGGGGATTACGGGCACGATCTGTCCCGAATGCGGGGAGCCCTGCCGTGGCAGCTGCCAGACCTGCCGGATGCTTCGCGAGGTGAGCGTGCATGTCCGGCACTGACAGCGGATTTCTTGCCACACTGCTCCCCGACCGGCGCCTCCACCTCTCCCTCGCACTGCTGTTTGGTCAGGTCATCGTCTACACGGTGCTCGTCCACGCCGCCTTCCCCGTCCTCGAAAACCGCCCCCTGTCATGGCTCGAAGCGCTCTTCTTCGTCGTAGAGACCATTACGACGGTCGGCTACGGCGAGATGCTGCCGTTTACGAGCCAGGCCACCGTCCTGCTCGTGATGTTCATCATGGTCACGGGCGTGTTCAACGTGCTGATGATCGTCCCGGTCATGCTCGCCCCCTATATCGCCGCACTCCTGCAGTCCATGCCGCCGCGGCGCACGCCGTTCGAGCTCGAACACCACGTGGTCATCATCGGCTACGGGGAGCTGACGCGGGCGCTGGTCGAGAGCCTGATGATCATCGATGTCGCCGTCGTCATCGTCGAGCAGGACGAAAAAAAGGCACGGGACGTGCTCCGGCGGTACCGCCGCGACCTGCATGTTGTCTGGGGCGACTACAACGATCCCGCAACGTGGAGCAATGCATGGGTGGAGAATGCGGACAACATCATCATCTGCGAAAAGGAGCGCACGACCGCGACAATCATCCTCGGCATCCGGGAAAAGACCGCCGGGCGCATCATCGCCGTCGTCGACGACCTCTCCTTCGACCGCTATCTCCGGTATGCAGGTGCCGAATACGTGCTCTCACCGAAGAATTCCACGGGAAAGATCCTTGCCCGCCATGCGGTGCTCCGCCCCGACGTCGACACGATTTACGAGGCGATCAGCCTTGACCGGATGAAAATCTCGAAGGATTCTCCGGCGTCGTCCCTGAAGCTGATCAAGGTGCCGATCATGGAAGGGTGCCGCAGCACCGGCAAGTCGCTCGCCGAACTCGCCCTCTTCGAACGGTACGGCATCGAAGTCCTCTTTTTCTGGAAGGCCGGGTCGTTTGTCATGCACCCCTCGGGATCGGACACGATCGACACCTCCACCATGCTCTTCCTGCTCGGCAGGACCAACGAGCTGAATACGGCGATTGAAAGCGAGTTTCGTGCCGATGTCCCGGGAGAACCGCTCGCGGTCATCGCCGGGTACGGCGACGTGGGCAGAGCGGCGTTTCGCGAGCTGACATCGTCCGGGATCACCGGCGTCGTCATCGATAAAGGCGAGCAGGACGTCGCGTTCGTGATCGGGGATGCGGAAAAGGAGCCGGTCTTAAAAGAGGCGCATATCGAGGACGCCCGGTTCCTCATCGTGGCGGTCAACGACGACAACGTCAATATTTTTGCCACCCTCATCGCCCGCAACCTCAATCCCCAGCTCCGCATCCTCGCCCGGGCAAACGAGCCCGCATCCATCGATAAACTCTATCGTGCCGGTGCCGATTACGTTGCGCTTCTCCCCACCATCGGGGGGCAGGTGGTCGCGGGCATCGTGCTCTCCGATATCGTGCAGGTGCTCCTCGATCTGCCCAACGGCCAGAAAGTGGTGATGAAGCACCTGATGAAAGGCTCTGCAGCCACTGCCGGCTGGATCGCACGGAAGAGCGGCGTGCGGATCATCGGGATCGAAGGGGGCGGGCGCTCGATCATCCGGCCTGCCGACGGCGACCGGGTGGAACAGGGTGACGCTATCATTGCAGTGGGCGATATTCCCGCTCTTAAGCGGTTTATCCGCCTCGTCTCCGGAGGATGACCATGAAATGTGAAATCGGATGCGAAATTGAACGGATCGAGCAGATGATCAGGAACGCCGTCTGGCAGGCAGGGGCACGGGGCATCGTCATCGGGATCAGCGGCGGCATCGATTCGGCGGTAGCCGCCGCCCTCTGCTGCGGTGCCGTCGGGGCCGAACGGGTTACCGGCATCGCCCTGCCGTCTGCGGTCACCGCTCCGGAGGATCTCGAGCATGCGGCGCTGCTTGCCCGGACGCTCGGGTTTGGCCTTGCCACCGTCAGCATCGAACCGATGCTGGCGGGCTTTCGGGCCATGCCGGATTTTGTGGAAACGCCCTACCTGCTCGGCAACCTCATGGCACGGATCCGGATGGCTACCCTGTATTACCATGCGAACCGGGACGGGTGCCTCGTTTGCGGCACGTCGAACCGGAGCGAGTTCATGATCGGCTACACCACGAAATTCGGGGATAACGCCGCCGATATCCAGCCGATCCTTCACCTGTACAAGACCGAGGTGATAGAACTTGCCCGAAGCCTCGCGATCCCCGGCCCAATCCTTGACAAACCGCCCTCGGCGGGATTGTGGCACGGGCAGACGGATGAAGGTGAGATCGGGTACGATTATGCCTCGATCGATGCTTCGCTCCGGTCGCTGGAAGCCCACGGGTGGAAACCGGCAAGCGCTGCCGAAACGGCGATACTGACAAAAGTAAAGGAGAGCGTGCACAAGCGGATGCCGGCCCCCCATCTGCTCTAGATGACCGGAAAGGGATCGACGCCGCCGGACGGATCATTGAGCGGGCGGAGGGCATCACAGGATCCCAGCAGCCCGTAGATGCCGTCATCCCCGCAGAGCCCGGGCGGCAGCGCCGGCGGGCGGTGCAGGCAGCGGAGGGGGGGTACTGTTTCGTAGGCGGGGTTGGCGACCCAGCCGTCCTCCATGCAGTAATAGACCGCCCCGCGGTGCCGCTCGTACGGGGCATAGTCGCTTTCAAAGCGGGTGGAGACGATGTTCGCCAGAACGAGCGTTTCGGTGCCGGGATTGATAGTGACATGCCCGTACCCCGGGGGGATGAACACGACATCGTCTTCGCGGGCGGGGACGGCGACCACATCCGAGCAGTCGCGCCGCTGGAGCAGGAAAAAAGCCGTGCCGGAGAGCACTTCGTAGAGCTCGGGATATTCGGCGCCGCCGGGGGCGACCGGGTGGTAATGCCCTTTTGTCTTGACGTATTCGCCACAGAGCACGGCGGACGGGATGACGGTTATGTCGAACCGCAGATCGTGCCGCAGGAGCCAGGCACGATCGCTGTCGCTGCGGGCACAGGAGCGGTACATCAGATACAGGGAAGAGGGGTGGTCCGTGCACCCCGGATCCGCCAGCACCCCGCGGAGCTCGTCCATGGTCCGTGCCTGCGGCGGCGGCAGGGGCCCATCCCAGAAGGTCGCCATTACTTTGTTTTACGCTTTGACACGAGATAATACCCCGCGCCCAGAATGCCCACGACGATGACGCTGATCACGAGGGGGTTGGAGAGTGCCGTCATCGCCCCGCTCTTCGGCACGACCTCGATCTCGACTTTCATGGTGTCGGATATCTGGCTGTTGTCCAGAGCGTCACGGTACCGGATCTCGGAATCGAGGCCGTACATCTTGGTCGTTGCCGCCGCATCGACCGTCACCTCGAACCGCGCCTTGACTGTTTCGCCGGGGGCGATGTCGCCGAGAAACGCGGTGTCATCGCTGCTGGAGAAGGGATCCACCGCACTGACGCGGGCCTGTGCATTGTAGACGGGCGCTGCCCCGCTGTTGCGGTACACGATCTCGATGACCGCCTTGCCGCCGGGGTTCACCTGCGACGGTGCGGAGATCACCTCGAAGTCGATCTTGCCGCCGACGGGAACGCCGATTGTCACGCTATCGGAGGTCGTGGTGTCCCCGTCCTCATCCGTGTATTCCACGTAGACATTGAGGGGATAGACCTCCTCCTCCGCCTCGCTCGAGACCGCGACCTTGAACACGGGCCGGGTTACGCTGCCGGGCGGGAAATCGCCGATGTAGACGCTGCTGTCTGTCGGCACCAGCGGCGCGTTGCCGTTGCGGGCGATCCGGACGACGGCATTGGTCGCATCTTCAAATCCCGTGTTCGCAATCGTCAGCGTCAGGTAGCCTTCGGTCCCGACATTCATGTACTGCGTCGCAATATCGGTAACGGCAAGCGACACTTGTCTGGTCACCCGGACCTGCAGGGGGATCTCCACCGTTTCCGTGCCGTACCGGTAGGTAATGGTGTCCGTCCCGTACTGCTCGGCATTGGTAAGATAGGTGTACCGGACGGTGAGGGGCAGGGTATAGGTCCCGGGTGCGGCACCCTTGTCGAACCTGACGGTGAATGCAACAACCGTACTGCTGCCGCCGGCAATATCGCCCACCATCTGCATGTCGGTCTTGACGACGACCGGTGCCGATCCGGACGCAAGGCTGACACTGGCAAGCTTGGCGGTATTGGGCAGGTCGTCGCGGGCGATGAGGCTCGACTGCGAGATCTTGACTTCGTTGAGCCCCCGGTTCTCGATCTTCACCGAAAGGGCGACTTCATCGCCGGGAGAAAATTCATTCGTGCCTGAAATGGTGGCGGTCAGGTCGGGAGCCCCGTAGAGATATTTATCCCCTGCAATCGCCGGGACCGCAAGAAGACTGCCAATCAGCACAATGGCAAATACGTTTCGGACATTCATGCAAGTCACTTGTTGTTGTTGTTATAACAACATTTATCGCTCTACCGTATAAATGCTATGTCAATGGCCGATTCCCCGGAAAACTTCGCGGATACGATAGAGTCATTAAAGTCACTCGGTCTGACGAAATACGAAGCACTGGTGTACATCGCCCTCCTTAAAGTCGAAGGGGCGAGCGCCACCGAGATCCATGAAATTTCTGGCGTGCCGCGCGCATCGGTGTACCCGGTGCTTGACCGCCTTGTCCAGAAGAGCCTGGTAACCGTATCCCATTCGACCCCGCGGCGCTACAATGCCGCTCCGCCCGATGAGGGCATCGAACGCCTGCTGCGTGACATCAGGGAGGGTGCGGACCGGGCACGGGAAGCGCTTATTGCGATCTATGAAAAACGCAGCGGCCCGGACCGGGGCAGCCAGGAGCTGATATGGAGCATCCACGGCGATGAAAACATCAGGACGCGCATTGCGGATCTCGCACTGCATGCCACGGAATCCATCGTCGCGGTCAGCAGTTTCCCGTTCCTGAAACGTTCGCTCCTGCCGCTGCTTGAAAAGACCGGACCGGACATGTCGGTCGTGATTATCACGGATCACTGGGAGGGAAAAACCCGGGACAGCGTCACCGTCAGGCTGCTTCCCGCAGCAATCCACAACGCAAAGCCCCTTTCGATGCGGGATACGGCAGGCATGTTCATATTCGACCAGAAAAAGGCCCTCGTACTGATGGGGCCCGAGAAAGGGCCACTTACTGCGTTGTATTCGGAGTCACCGGGATTTATCAGCTTCTTTTTGCGGTATTTCACCTTTATCGAGGAGATTGCCGGGGACGCCCCCTAATAGTCCTCGATGAAACCCATCTCATCGATATCGATCAGCCCTTTCAGCGCCATGGTCTGGGCCCAGTAGCCCGACTCCCGGAATGCCGCAATCGGATTGGTGCCGCCCACCATGGCGATCCCGAGGTACTCCGGTGTTATCGGAACGCCGAGCAGTGCCGCATTGGGCACGCCGACATCAAGGATGCCCATAAAGCCCCCTTCGAGCAGGCCGTCGAGCACGTCCCCGAGCAGGCTCTCTGCTTCCATGTGGCATTCGCGGAGATTTGCAAGGATGGAGCCGTTGCCGGAGGTCATCACGCCCATCACCGACGTGATCTCCTGCGATATCAGCACCTGGATGGGATCGACGGTTGTCGCCTCGTACTGGATGATCATCGTAAACCGCCGCGGCATACGGTTTTTGATCTCCACGACGCCACCGCCGACAGGATTGAGCGGGATGCCCCGCCTCAGGAGGAGGGCATCGAGCGTGATGCTGCACATGGTGCAGATCCCGATCATGCCTGCAGGAATGGTCATGCCTCCGGCGGTCTCTCCCGCATACGCCACCCGCAGCCGGTTGCTGACGCACAAACCCGCATGGCATGCCTGGCGCAGGACGGCAATGAGGGCATCGAAGTCATCCTCGCGGATGAGGGAGATATTGTAAATG
>JAAEEQ010000011.1 GCA_013415665.1 Methanomicrobiales archaeon | reverse complement strand
CTTTGTCAGGCGGTCCTCGCGGTTAACGAATTCGTGGGCATAGGTCCCCTTGGGGCAGACCTTGCCTTCGTTGACGGGCGAACGGTGGTACGGAGCAGTTCCGACGACCTTGCCGTCTTTCACCACGAGGTTGAACGTGCATCCTGTCCCGCAATAGGGGCAGGTTGTCTGTACGTATTTCAGATCCATGATCTAACCTCGAACGGACAAGTCTCCCTTTTCATTATTATTATTTGTGACGGTTTAATGTTAAAAAAAAAGATACATAAACCAATATTTTTTTATTTCATATTACTATTAATTTAATTAAATTAAGAATATTGATATTTTAGCTATGTTAACTAAATATAATCCATATTTCTGCCTGATGAAGGATTTAATACGGTTCCGCCTGAAGTATGATTGACCATACCGGGAGTTTTGTGAGCGTGAAGCGGATCCTTGTCCCGCCGATGCTCGTCGATCTGATCCAGAATACGCTGGCTTCGATCGACGGCGCAGCATTTACGTACCTTACTGCCTGTCCTGACTGCGGGGGGGCAGTACGCGGGTATGACATGAAGAAAAAACTCTTTGCGCGCGTTATCGGCGATTCCAGTGATCATGACATATCCGTTTTCGTGAAGCGATTCAGGTGTGTTCGATGCGGGCGCCTGTGCTACGCCGATTCTCCCTTCTATCCCGGCACCCGGCTGGGCGCTCCCATCGTTGATCTCTGCATCGCCAACGCCGGACTGCATGCGCCCTACCAGGTGGCACGGCTGCTCGGTGCGATGCGGATCAGAATCGATCGCGGCACGATCCGGAAGTACCTGCAGCGCACCTTTCCTGATATCCCGGTCATTGAGCTGTACGGCACACGGATTCCCGTCTCACTCCTCGCGCTCCCCGGGGGCGTCATCAGCGGGGACCAGGCGGGTACCGCAGGACGGGCAGAAGCGTTCCGCTCCGGAAGTCTCCCACCTGCAGAGCGGGCAGCGCTTCACCTTCTGGGATTGTTTCAGCAGCGGGATCAGGGGAAAGACCAGGAAAAGAAAGAAAAAGGGAAATCCCGCGGCAAATAGCAGTGCCGACAGTGCAAGCGAGCCGGCGAGCAGCAGGACGGTCAGCATCCACCGCTGCGTAACAACACCTCCCGCACCGCATAGGCCGGCAGGGCGTCGGAGACAGGGCCAAGTTCCTTTGTGAGATCCCGCGCGCCGCAGAGGCGTGCGATACAGCCGGATCCGACGCCTGCCGCAAGAATCATCTCATTCCCCGATTCCTGCACCATCGCCCCGACCGCATCCCGGATCGTTCTGCTCTGGATCTCCCATGCCTGTTCTGCGACAGCAACCGCGCCCTCATCGCCGATCTCCTCGAGATCTGCACAGACAACCCTGGCAAGGCGGCGAAGCGAAGCTTCCCGCGAGGTATCCGCCCCGTCGGGTGTCGGCACGCTGTACTCCCGGTCACCGATCGTGCCGATGACCCGGTGGACATCGGCGGTCTGGGCGAAGTACTCGCTTGCAACCGGTGTCGGGATTTCCCGGAGGGTAACGCTGCGGAGCAGGGCGACGAGATTGGTCCGCAGGAGGCCGGTATACACCAGGTAGCCCTGCTGGAGCCGTGCGAGATCGGTCATTCCCAGCAGGCGCGAAAAGGGGGAGAGCGGAATGATATCGGTCGTCGTGCTTCCCATGTCGACAAGTACCGACCGTGGAAATGCAGACCGGAGGTAATCCGCGGCAACGAGCCAGTTTGCAGCAGCCAGCCCGGGGACCGCGCCCTCATGGAACCTGCCGTCGGTGCCGTAGAAGCATGCATCAGGGCAGACGTCTTTGACGGTGTTCACGATGAATGCGATGCCTTCCGCTTTTGATGAAAAACAGTCCGCGAGCTCGCCGCTCATGACGACGGCAGCCGGTTCGCCCGCGTACTGCGCGAGCAGGTGCGGCAACGGAGAATCCCGCCAGAGCGGGCAGTAATGAATATGCACGCCCTTTTCGTCAACCACTTTGAGGTTTGCCCCGCCGATGTCGATGCCGATCATAGCCGTTCGACTCTCCCGCCGGTATCGTACCGGGCACGTCCCGTCAGGTGGACGCTCTCCGGCGTTTCGCCCCGGGACGCCGCGACGATAATGCCTGCAACCTCTTCCTGCATCACGGCGGCGATCCCGGTGATGCTCGTGGTGATGCGCGGATTGACATCGACGACATAGATGCGGTCCGCGACGACCACATCGACGCCCACGTATCCCTGGCACCCGAGCACGGTCGCTGCCTGTGCTGCGGTGGCGATGATCTCCTCTTTGCGGGGGTGGTCGACCGGCGTTTCCCCACCTTCGTACCGGAAAAAGCCGTCGCGAAGTGTGACCCGCTGGCGGTTGAGGGCAAGCGGGAGCATGCCGCGCCCGGAATAGTACAGGCATGCCTCGCCGACGATGCGGCTGCCGACGAGGCTGACACTCAACGATTCACCTTCGATGTAATCCTGGCCGAATTCCCCCGGACCCGGCTCCTCCTCGCTCAGGCGCATGTTGTGCGTGCCGCAGCCGCGTATTTCCTTGATGACCTTTCGCCCTTCGGTGCGTTCACCCGGGACGGCGATGCCGTGCTGTGTCAGTACTGCCGCGGTTCGCTGCTTGTTCGCGCAGAGGGCGGCATTCATGCTGCCGCATCCGAGGTTGTGGGTCGCCTGTTCGATGATCCGGGTGTAGCCTGCCAGAAGGTGATCGGGCGCGATCACGAGGCCCATGTCGCATACCGGGGCCAGGCGCCGGATCTCGGCTTCAAAGTTCCCGCTCTCCGGTGAAACGACATCATGGCCGCATCGTGCAAAACTGCGGGAGAGGGTGCGGAGCATCGCTTCCCCTTCAGGAGCGAGATGAGGATCGCAAAAGACCGTGTACTCGGCAAGCAGGACCTTCATTGCAGATCAGGTACCCCCTGCGACAACAAGAGCGTGACGATCGATGCCTTCTTCATGGGAAAAATCCCTTGTAACGTGCAGATGAAACCAGCAGTGCTGCTCACCAACGACGACGGGATCACGTCTGCCGGGCTCTGGGCGGCGTATAAGGCTCTCTCGCCCATAGCAGAGGTGTCGGTCGTCGCGCCCTCTTCGCAGCAAAGTGCGGTCGGGCGGTCCATCTCCATCTTCGAACCCATCCGTGCAAGCCGGGTGAAGATGCATGGAGTCGAAGTCGTTTCGGTAGGCGGAAAACCGACCGATGCAGTGATTATCGGGCTATACGGCCTCGGTCTTGCTCCCGATCTCGTCGTTTCCGGCATCAATATCGGGGAAAACCTCTCCTTCGAATCCGTCATGACCTCGGGAACGGTCGGGGCCGCTCTTGAAGCGTCAAACCAGGGCATTCGTTCCCTCGCCTTCTCCCTGCAGGTGGAGGACCAGGGGGACAAGTTCGATGATCCCCGTTTTTCCGGGCATAGCTTCGACGATGCGATGAAGGTCGTGCGGAACGTGACGGAAAAGGTACTGGCGCGGGGGTACCCGAAGGACGTGGATGTCCTGAATGTCAATATACCGTCCCGGTCCACCGGCGGCTACGAGATCACCCGCCTCGCCGAGAAACTCTTTCATACGGGCGTTGAGGAGCGCTCGGATCCCCGGGGGAGGCCGTATTACTGGATTGACGGCCCGCTCTACGCCGATGCCGGGGAAGGCACCGATGTGCATGCAGTCCGCAAGGGCAATGTCTCGATAACGCCGATTACCCTTGACTGCACGGCATACCGCGGCATGGAATCCCTCACGAATTACTTTTAGCCGGCTTAGCGCCTCTCACTTTTTTATATTTCCCGTTCCGACTGATGGGTATGATCAGCAGCGTGAAGCAGAATGCGATTGTGGACCTATGCGCGCTGTGCGCGTTTCTTCCCTCACTGGTATCGGGATTGGTCCTTCTGGTGCTGCTGCCGTCCGGCGGGTATCAGGGAGGAAGAAATCCTTTGTACGGCGAAGCGGTGCTGGGCATTGCCCGCTCCGACTGGGTCGTCCTGCACAACGCCTCCAGTATGGTCTTCGCAGCGCTGGTTCTTCTCCATATTCTCCTGCACTGGCGGTATTTCAGGAATATCCCGCGGTGCTTCCGGAACCGTGCTGCAGAGCACTGCGAGGCCGGGCCTGACAGGCCGGATTCCGGACGCTGACAGGAGCGCCTGATGAAACACTCTTCATCTCGTGGAACCCATGTTGTGTCGCATCCCGCTGCACGGGGCACTGCATACTCGACAGGGTGAACGAAATCATGAATCCCACGGAACAGGCAAAGAAACGTGCCGGATACGCAGCCGCCGACCTCGTTCAGGACGGCATGATCGTCGGTCTCGGGACCGGATCAACCGTTTTTTTTGCAATGGAACGGCTTTCCGAGCGGATCCGTCAGGGGCTGACGATCCTCGGGATTCCGACGTCCGCGCAGGCAAGCCTTCGTGCGCGTGCCTACGGGATCCCGCTGACCACACTCGACGACCACCCGGAGATCGACATCGCCATCGACGGGGCCGATCAGGTCGATGCCGCGCTCCGGCTGATCAAGGGCAGGGGTGCCGCCCACACCCGCGAACGGGTCGTGGCCGGTGCCGCACGCGAACTTGTCATCGTCATCGATCCCGGCAAACGGACTGATCTCCTCTCTGCGGCCGTTCCCGTGGAAGTCCTGCCGTTCGCGGCGACACCCGTGATCCGGCGGCTTGAAGCGATGGGGGCAGCCACCGCGATCCGGGAAGGCGTGAAGAAAGACGGCCCCGTCGTCACCGACAACAGCGGCTGGATCATCGACTGCGATTTCGGAACAATCACCGATCCGCAATCGCTCGAGACCACGATCAACAATATCCCCGGCGTCGTGTGCTGCGGGATTTTTTCGGAATTTACCGGTAAAACAAAAGTAATTATGGGAGATGCCGGCGGCATCCGGATGTTCTCAAGCTGAGATATATTTCCGGGCCTTGTCAATGAGATCCAGCTGGTTCTCCACTTCTTTTCGCTTGCTTTCTTCAATCGTATCCATGATGTCCTCGATCGGAACGGCGAGGCAGTAAATCTTGACGGGACGCCCTTTGCTTTCTGCTTTGCTCTCCCGGCTCTCGATCCAGACGTTTTCCTTGAGGGAGCGCATCGCAATGCTGACTTCCGGCTGGCGAAGGTCGGTGCCCCGTTCGATATCCCGGGACGTGGCTTCAGGGGTGTGTGCCAGATAAACGAGTACTTTTGCTACGTTTCGTTTCAGGCCGATGTCCACAAGTAGCTGTGCCAATTCCTCTTCTTTTTCAGTGAAGTACAGAACCTTTTCTGATTTCATTCCCTGATCACCCTAAAATGCAATTAAATATTCAATTTTATACTATAAAACCATTATTATTGTGACCGGCCGATTTGCAGCCCCTGTTTTAATAACGGAGTGTTTGCTGCACTCTGAATGAAAAAAGAAGGGAACTCACATCATACCGAGGTTCGTCAGATCCGAAAGAATCTTTTGAACGGCTTTTTTTGCATCCTCCGGCTTTTTTCCGCCGGTGATGATGAGTTTACCCGATCCGAAGAGGAGCACCACTACTTTCGGTTCCTCGAGGCGGTATACCAGGCCGGGAAACTGTTCGGGTTCGTATTCGATCCGGTCGAGGTTAAAGCCGACGGCAATCTTGTTGAGGTTGATGGGCGTTCCGAGATCGGCGGAGGTCACAATATTCTGGATTTTATAGGTGAGCTTTTCGGGGATATCGATATTCAGCGACCGGAGCTGATTGCCCAGTATCTCGAGCCCTTTGCTCAGGCTGTCGATGCTCTTTGCTCCGGTGAGCACGACCTTGCCTGATCCGAAGACGAGAGCGGCAATTTTCGGGTCCTGCATTCGCAATACGACGCCGGGAAAACGCTTTTTATTGTATTCCGCATCTTTGATCTGTGAAGAAAGCATCTGAAGATCAAGTGAATCCGTCACTTTCGCCGAAGCGACGATGTTTTCAATCTTAAGCGAATCTTCAGGTTGACCATTCATGTTTATAAAATGCCTCAAAAGAATATATAAATAGTTGGGTGTGGGGGGCTACTCTTCGAGGGTGGAGATGTCGCCCGGATCCATGCCGAGTTCCTGCGCCCTCAGGACCCGCCGCATGATCTTGCCGCTCCGCGTTTTGGGCAGTGCCGTGACATAATCGAGTTCTGCCGGCACGGAGATGGGCCCCAGCGTCTGCCGCACGTGGTACTTCAGGTCGTGGGTGAGTTTGTCGGACGGCTCGAAGCCTTCGCGGAGAATAACGAAAACCTTCACGATATTGCCCTTGAGCGGGTCCGGCTTGCCGATGGCTGCGGCTTCGGCGACGGCGTGGTGGGAAACGAGCGCACTTTCGACCTCGGCACTGCCGATGTTGTGGCCCGAGACGATGATCAGGTCATCCGAACGCCCGAGGATCATGATGTACCCGTCGTGATCCCTGACCGCAAGATCGCTGGTCGTGTAGTACGGTTTTTCGCCGTTCTTCCAGTACTTTCGGTAGCGTTCCTCGTCATTGTAGATAGTACGCATCATCGCGGGCCATGGCTCCCTGATGGCGAGGAATCCTCCCTGTCCCGGCGGAACCGGCCTGCCCTCACGATCTACGACATCCGCAACGACACCGGGGATGGCTTTGCCGGCATAGCCGGGTTTCATCGGTTCGCCGACGAGGGTGGTGACCATATGCATGCCGGTCTCCGTCTGCCACCACGTATCGACGATGGGGCACCGGTTCTTCCCGATATGCTCGTAGAACCAGACAAACGCTTCAGGATTCAGGGGTTCGCCGACGGATGCGAGGATGCGCAGGGAACTGAGATCATATTTGTCCGGCCATTCTTCCCCGACCTTCATGAACATCCGTATCGCTGTCGGTGCCGTGTAGAAGATATTGATGCCGTACTCCTCGATGAGTTTCCACCAGATCCCGGGATCGGGGTAGTCAGGCGTGATCTCCGTCATAAAAATCGTCGCCCCGACGAGCAGCGGGCCGTAGATGCCGTAGGTATGGCCGGTGATCCACCCGGGATCGGCAGTGCACCAGTAGACGTCGTTGTCGGTGATGTTGAGGATGTATTTGCAGGTATAATACGCCCCGACCATGTAGCCGCCGCACGTATGGACGATGCCTTTGGGGGCCCCGGTAGTGCCCGATGTATAGAGGATGAAGAGGGGATCTTCGGCATCCATCTCTTCAGGCGGACAGCCTTTCGGCGATGCGTCCATGAGTTCGTAATAGTCGATCTCCGTCTCCGGAAGCAGCGACACCGGCGGGGACTGCGTACGGAGCACGATGACATGCTCGACGGTGGGGGCGTGGATCAGCGCTTCTTCCACGATGGGCTTGAGGGGGATGCTCTTGCCGCGGCGGACCGATGCATCGGCGGTGATCACGACTTTTGCCTGCGCACCGGTTATCCGCTGGTTGAGGGCGGCGGCACCGTATCCGGCGAACACAAGGCTGTGGATTGCGCCGATACGGGCGCAGGCGAGCATGGCAACGACCTGTTCCGGCACGGTCGGCATGTAGATGCAGACCCGGTCGCCGCGGGAGACGCCGAGGCTCTTTAAGCCGTTGGCAAACTGCATCACATCGTTGTACAGATGGTCGTAGGTGAGAATCCGTTCCCTGCCGCCTTCTCCCCGCCAGTACACCGCGACTTTGTTTCTCCGGTGATTGCTCACATGCCGGTCAAGGCAGTTGTGGGTAATGTTGAGTTTCGCATTGACAAACCAGCGGGCGAACGGGAACTTCCAATCAAGGACGGTGTCCCATGGCGCAAACCACTGCAGGTCTGAGGCAATGTTGTTCCAGAAACCGTCGGGATCCCTGAGGAACTCGCTGTAGGCGGTGGTGTAGTCATGAAACATTGCTTCGGCGCAGCAGGAAGCATCCGCATGGTATATCGTCGTTTCGTCGAGGGGGACGTCAAAATCCTCAGCCATCGTGTCTCACACCTATTCTACATTATTTGTCACGGGCGCAAGTTAAACGCTTTGTGATACATGGTGCCCGAATGGCAGCTTTCGCCATCATTAGATGTTCCGGATTTACGGCGCGTTCTGTTCCGGAAATGGCCGGATATCTCTGTCGAACTCGATTTCGTCATTTGTTGAACTCCCCGGCAACGGCATCCCGGATTCCGCGCGCGCGCGATCCGAAAAACGGCGGAGCGGAACGGCCCGGCCTTTTTCGGGCGGCGAACCGGGCAGGAGGCCCTGCGGGACGGGAGATGCGGATGTGCCGGCCGGCAGGATTGCCCTCACGGCCACGCGGACGGAAGGGCATACAGCCGCCGGCACGGATCGCTTAAAAACAAAAAATATTGATATCGGTTAATCGTATTCACGCCAGGTATGGCGGCATTTCGTGCACCTGAAAAAGCGGACCTCGCTTTCATCCGCGGAACGCAGCTGCCTGAGCCACCATTCCGCAGTGTTGTGTCCGCATTCCGGACATTTCACCTGGGTTGTGGGAAGCGTCGCGACCTGATCCTCGGTATCGACGATGGTGATCTCTTTCTCGCGGCGGTGGGTTTTTTTCTTGAGTTTTTCGTTATCCGCCACCCCGTCCCGGATGTATCCACATTTCCGGCACTTGAGCTGGCCCCCTGTCGACACTAACAGGCTTTTGCATTGCGGGCAGAACATCATCCTGTATTTATTGCGGGCGAACCCTGATTAAATCTTGGATGTGGCAGTATTTCGGTCATTTACATGCGAAATCGGCCCTGTGAACGGTCTCCGTTCATAACCCTTTTTGCCTTCCCGCCCGTATAGTACACCTGATGGATGGCCTTCTCGTCCCTGTCGCAGCATTTTCGTTTTTCCTTTTTCTTCTTCCTTCGCAACGGAACCAGTACTGGGCAATCGTCGGCTGGGCGGGAATGACGCTGAATCTCCTGTTCGAGCTCCCGTCGTACCTTGCGGAGAACAATTTTGTCTATCCGGCTCTCGGCGTTCTGTCCGTCCCGTTTCTCATCGCCACCGCGCAGCTGCTGGTGCGCAGGGATCCCGCCGTCATGACCCTCTCCCGGGCTGCGGCGATTGCATTCTGCCTGTATGCCCCGTTCGCCTATATCGAGCCGCTGGGCCAGTGGCTTATCAGCGTCGTCGTCGTCCTGCTCATGGGGATTCTGAACATCATCGGGTTCCCCGCAGAGCTTGTCGCCTGGAATATGGTGATGCACAACGGTTTCCGGGTCGAAATAATTCTCGCCTGCACCGGCATCCAGAGCATCGCCATCATGCTCGGGGTCGCGGGTGCCGTGCCGACGACGGTCCGGCAGAAAAGTCTTGCCGTGCTCCTCATCGTGCCCGTCATCTTTGGGCTCAATATTTTCCGGAACGCGTTCGTCATCATGGGCTATACGGGGCAATGGTTCCCGTATTTTCCCCAAATCGCATCAAACGGGGAGTTCGGATATGAAAGCTTCTTCTGGGCGCACAATGTCATCTGCGAGCTCCTTGCTCTCGTGATCCTGGTCGGCATCGCCTACGGGCTGTTTGTTCTCATTCCCCAGCTCGGTGCCTTTGCCGATGACCTCATCACGTCGTATCGCGACGAGCTTAAGAAAGCCGCCGGTAGAGGTACGCGATCCGCTGAATAGCGGAAAGGTTCGTGCAGGCAGCGACGACAATCACGGAAAGCCAGATATATCCTGTCAATCCGCCGAGTATCAGTACGATAAGCGTTTCAGGGCGCCCGAAAAATCCGATGCCCTCGAGTGGATCATTGATTTTTCCATGCTGCCGTTCATGGTACCCGACTTCGGCGTACACGACCGGTTTGATGAACGTATTCATCATCGATCCGATGATGGCGACGGTGGTGATGCCGAAATCGGCAAGGGAAGCCGTGCCTGCGGGCAGCATGACAACGGCGCTGATGACGGGGATGCCCGACAGGCCGATGCCCAGCAGGGATGCGGCATCGACATATTTGTCGATGATCCAGTCGATGACCGCCCCGAAGTCGCTCTCCGCCTCCTTTTTCCGGGCGACGGTGCCGTCGACGAGATCGAGAATGCCGGAGAGCAGCAGCAGGCAGCTTCCTGCAAAAAAGGCACGGGTAAAGAAGAGCCAGGCACAGCAGAGCCCGAGGATGAGGGAGAGGAGGGAAACCTGGTTGGGCGTCAGGCCGATTTTAATAAATATCTGCGCAAGTGGCTCGAGTTTTGCCACCAGCTTTGGCCGCAACGCCGTAATGTTCATGGCACTTCCATACTCGTTGGTGATACTAAAACCCATAACTCTTCCTTTCCGAAACGTCGGCTGTCGAATCGAATACGGGTCGAGAACGGCGGATTTTTGTTTGCAGCAGCGTGTATATGCGGGCGAACTTCTATAACCATGCAGTCGCCATATCATGGCTGACCCTGAAAAAAGGAGCGTCGAGCAAAATTCTCATGAAATACATGGACCATGCAACAGAAATCCTCCTCCACGAGACCCGTGCGGTCTGCGATGCGATCATGGTCGGCTCCAACACCATCCGGATTGACAATTCGTTTCTCACCGTTCGCCTCGTCGAAGGGAAAAGCCCGCTGCGGGTGATTCCGAACAGCCGTGCCGACATCAGCCCCGATGCCAATGTGCTGAAAGGCGATGCCCCCACCCTTATCGCGGTTGCGGAGTCCGCACCTGCCGACCGGATCGCGGCACTCCGGGACCATGGCGTCTCGGTCGAGGTTGCCGGCAGGGATGCCATCGATCTGCCCCTGCTGATGCGGATCCTCTACGAGAAATACCACGTCCGAAAGCTCATGATCGAAGGCGGCCCCACGCTGAATTACTATATGCTGCAGCATCACCTCGTTGACGAAGTGCGCCTTATCCATCTTCCTTTCATCGTCGGGGGGGCCGATACGCCGTCTCTCGTGGGAGGCATGCACATCGAGTCCGAGGAGGACATGTTCCGGCTGCAGCTGAAGAAGTTCTATCTCTGCGGCACCAACCTGGTGACCGAGTACGACGTCCTGTACGGGGAAGGCGCCGATGGCATGGCTTGACGAGGAAATTTCACGCATCCGCCGCGGTTCGCGATCAAAGGCCCGCGGCAGGCTTTTTACCGTCATGATCATTCTCCTTGCCGTTGCCGTCGTCCTCGCCATTGCCGCGGCATTTTTCTATGCCGAGGACCGCAAAACCGTGATTATCCGCATCGAAGGGACCATGGTTGCCGGAGACGGCATCGGCGGCGGTTATGTCGGCAGCGAATATATCGGCCGGCAGCTCCGGAGCGCTGCGGACGATCCGCTGGTGGAGGCGATCGTCCTCCGGGTCAACAGCGGGGGCGGGAGCCCTGTCGCCGCCCAGGAGATTATCCGCGACCTGGAGTATGCGCGGCAGAAAAAGCCGATTGTGGTTTCGATGGGCGATATTGCCGCTTCGGCAGCGTACCATGTCAGCGCCCATGCGGACGTCATCTATGCCAATCCCGATTCGATGACGGGGAGCATCGGATCGATATGGCTGTTTTACGACATCAGCAGGTATCTCTCCGACGAAGGCATCGCCATCGATGTCATCAAATCCGGTGCGATGAAGGACATGACCTCACCCTACCGGAAACTGAGCGATGAAGAACGCGATTATGCACAGGATGTGGTTGACGCCAGTTTCGAGGAGTTTATCGCCGATGTGGTGGAGCAGCGCGGAATTTCCCGCGAAGCGGTCGATGATGCACGGCTGATCCGCGGCGAGGAAGCGCTGGAGATCGGCCTTGTCGACCGCATCGGCAACCTTTTCGATGCGGTGGAAGGGGCAAAAAATCTCGCTGCGACGGTCAGATCATCTGCAGAGGCGGCGCCTTCATAAATTCCCGGCATACCGTGGTAGCGTAATGGCCCGGCGGCAGGTCGAAGGCAAGCTCGACGGTGGTGTCCCTGATCTCCGCCGCAATATCGGTTTTAAGCCCTATTGCGCGAACGGCTCCCTCATACTTCACCCCGAGAAATTCGGACGCGGTGCCGAAATCGGCGGAAGTGATGCCATCGGCGTCCAGGAGCGAACCGATCGTCTCGTCGGCAATCCCGTGGCACGCATATGCCGCGGTTCCCGGCATGCGGATGGCAACCGTGCACCTCCCCCTGCGGATGTGCACTTCTGCGGTCCGCAGGTTCTTTTCCGTCACGGCATCCTCCCTGCCGTCCAAAAAGAGCAGCCTGTCCCCCGGCACAGGCTCGTACAGCGGCACACCCGCTGCACACCTCCCCGAGAGGCCGTGGTTGAACAGCCATGACTGGTAGGCGCTGACAAACATCGAACGCAGTTTTGGCGGGAGCGCGAGCAGGGCCTGCCGGTACTCCCCCGGGTGTTCGATGAGGGCATGGAGCATCGTTCGTTCATACTGCATCGGGACGGGAAGGCTCTTTAAGGCCCCGAGGGCGTTCCGGGTGTCATAAAACGCCTGCCGCGCTTCCCGTATCGGTTCGGGTTCCCCGTCGCATGCCAGCCCGATGTATGCCGCCACCGCCTCTTCGTATTCCCGTTTCAGGATATGCCTTCCGACAAGGTGGGTAATGGGCCGGATGACACCGAACCGCTGGATGCCGAAGTAGTTCGGAACGCCGCTTTCCGCGGTCGCAACACCGGCACGGACCCGGGTTGCAAGATCCAGAGGATCGCAGTCCCTGATGCGAATCTGAAACCTGTTGCCGGCAAGATCCCCGAGCATCAGCGGAGTGTCGGCAGTCCCGGCAATTTCTATCGAAATATCCTTCAGGCGCACCGCAGCGATATCCCCGGGTGCCGCTCCGGCGATGGAGATATACTGGCTGGTGACGGCACGTTTGTCTTTCGTCCCGGCCCACGAGATGCGCTTGTGGCTGATCCCGAGCTGCTTTGCGATCTCCCTGACCGCACGCTGGGTCTCCCAGTTCCGTTTCGTGATACGGCAGATGAGAAACGATCCCGCCGGCCGTGCAGCCAGCGGCAGCTCGTCCACGCAAAAATCCTCGGGCTCCGCTTTCAACCTGCCCCCTATGCCGGGTGCGGTGCTCGCATACCAGCCGATGCCTAAGCTGCGTTCCAGCGGGTGCGGTGTCGGCATCATAGCAGGGAGAGGCCGCCGGTGATCCGGTCGAGTTCTTCGCTTTTTGCCGGGCCGAGGCCGAGTGCGGTCACGGTGCCCGGGGGAATTTCCGTCATGCCGGCGTCGGTGATGATCGCGGCCGCGATACCTGCCTGCTCGGCAATCGTTTTGAGCTCGAAGAGCGCGCGTTCGCCTTCGACCTTCAACACCACCTTCTTCTGCCCCTCGGAAAGCCAGTTCCGCCGCACCTCCTTGTCCGCGCGCTCAAAAGCGGAAACGGCGGCGTGTGCGATCTGGGCGCATTTCTTCCCGCAGCTCATCTTTACGTCGTTGCGGATTACCAGGCACTGTTTCCAGGCGAAGTGCGGTTCGGGCCTCATTGCTGGTATACCGTCATGCTCAGGGCAACAAATAGGTGCGCACCCCTGCAGGGCGATGCCCTGCACTGTGCCATCTCAGGGGCCGTGCCGGACTGCCGGTGCCGATGCCGCGCGGGGTGGGCCGCGCCAAAGCCGGCAGCGCCCGCCCTCCCCTGCAGCAGCCGGACGTATTAATGCGCCGCCCGCCAATAATCCGGTATGTACGATGTGGTGGTCGTCGGCGCGGGGCCAGCCGGAAGTGCAGCAGCGCGTTTATGCGCCGCATCGGGCCTGAAAACGCTCTGCGTTGAAGAACATGCGACCATCGGACACCCGGTCCAGTGTGCCGGCCTCCTCTCGATGCAGGCATGGTCGGAGTGCCGGGTATCACGCAAGGCCATTCTCCATACCGTCAGCGGCGCCCGTGTTATTACCGAAAAGGGCTGCAGCCTTGCCTTCGATGCGGCAACGCCCAAAGCCGTGGTTGTCGACCGGACCGCCCTGGACGAGGAAATGGCGCAGAAGGCTGCAGAGCAGGGCGCCGAATTCCTCCTCAAATCCTATGCGTGCGGCGTACGGGACGGCCGCCTGCACGTACAGGGTGCGGACGGGACGGCGGATATTCCCTTCCGGCTGCTGGTGGCCGCAGACGGCCCGCGCAGCCCGATCGCCCGGATACTCGGCATGCCGCGCCCGCCCGTCCTGCTCTCGGGAATTCAGGCCGACATTCCCCACCAGATGGAGGGATCCTGTGTCGAGCTGTATCCCGATGCCTCACCCGATTTCTTCGGGTGGGCCATTCCGTGCGGGGAGGGGCGTGCCCGCGTCGGCCTCTGCGGGCTCCAGGATGTTCCCGGGCGGTTCTCCCGGTTCGTACGGCAGTTCGATAAGCGCCGCATGCACTGCGTGACCGGGGCCATCCCGCTCGGGGTGATGCCGCGCACCTACGCCGATAGGGTGCTGTTCGTTGGGGATGCCGCGGGTTTTGCAAAGCCCACCTCCGGCGGGGGAATCTATACCGGCGTGCGGTCCGCCCGGCATGCGGCGGATGTTGCCGTGGAGTGCTGCGAAGCCGGCAGGTTCGATGCCCCCGCGCTCCGTTCCTACGAGGACCGGTGGAAAGAGGATTTCGGGCGGGAACTTGCGCTCGGGTACCGCCTCTTCCAGGCGCGCCAGCGGATCGGGCCCGAAGAAATGGCGGAGCTGTGCCGGGTCCTTGGGGATCCCGAACTGCTGCGCACGATCGTCGCCTCGGGGGATATGGACCGGCCGAGCACGCTGGTGCGTCGCCTTTTGCTGAAACCAGTGGTAATGCGTGCCTGCGGGACCCTCATTAAATCCGAACTGGCGAAATTTGTTACGGGGTAATATAGGTTGGCATTATTACATCAAATAGTAATACTTTTAATCATAGAAGTATTAACTTGCCTCGGTGACATGAATGCATATTCCTGATGCCTTTATCCCTCTCTCTCAGAGCCTGATCTACTGGGTCATCGCCCTGATCTTCATCGGACTTTCGCTTCGCTGGGCCCGCCAGGAGCTCACCGACGAGAAAGTGCCTCTCATTGCAGTGCTTGCCGCCGGCATCTTTGCCATCCAGGCTATGAACATCCCCATTCCGTTCGGCACCAGCGGCCATATGGTAGGGGCGGCCCTTGCCGCGATTGTGATCGGTTCACCCTTTGCCGGTATCTTCGTCCTGACCCTCGTCCTGATCGTCCAGGGCGTTCTCTTCGCCGACGGCGGGCTGACGGCAATGGGTGCGAATATCATCAATATGGGCGTGATCGGTGGATTTGTCGGTTTTTACGGGTACAACACGATGATGGGCATCTCCAGGAACATGTACATCTCGGCATTCCTCGCGGGATACCTCTCCCTCCTGGTCTCCGCGCTTCTGTGTGCCGTTGAAATGGCATTTGCCGGAACCTTCCCCCTTGTCCCGGGGCTGGTGTCCATGGGCACCTACCACGCGGTTATCGGCATCATCGAGGGCGGCATTACCGCTATCGCCCTGTACATGATCGCGTCCGCACGCCCCGATATCATGGAACACGCTGCGGGGGTGGCGGCATAATGGACCAGAAAACATTCCTGATGGCCGGCGTGGCGCTTGCGCTTCTCGTTGCCGTGGCCGCGCCCTTCCTCGCGTCGGGCAGCCCTGACGGGCTTGAAAGTGCATTCTTTGGCCTCTACGGCGCCAAAACCCTGACCGGATCGGAACTCGACGACGATCAGGCAGAGGTTGCTGAGGAGGAAGTGGTGGAAAAGACCGGCAACGATTTCGAATTCGCCTCGCCCATGCCCGATTATACGGTCGAAGGATGGGATAAGGCCGGCGAGGTCGTCGCAGTCGTCCTGGGCACGCTTCTTATGCTGGGGCTTGTCTGGGGTCTCGGCAGGGCCGTTGCCGCAACGAAACAGTAGAATATTTCACCTCTCCTACCGATTTTTTTCATCCATGCACGTCCTCGAGACCCGGAACCTGACGCATGTCTATCGTGGCAACATCGCTGCATTGCGCGGTGTGAATTTTATCGCGGGGCGCAAAGCCCGCATTGCGATTATCGGTGCGAACGGGGCGGGCAAGAGCACGCTGTTCAAACATTTTAACGGGATTCTCAAACCCACGTCCGGGGAAGTGCTCGTGCGGGGGGAACGGATCACCCGCGAGAATATCCGGGAAATCAGAAAATCGGTGGGCATCGTCTTTCAGAATCCCGACGACCAGATCTTTTCCCCGACGGTCGAGCAGGACGTCGCTTTCGGCCCGACCAACATGGGGCTCGACGAAACCACCATCGAACACCGGGTTGCCGAAGCGCTCCGAATCGTGGGGTGCGAGGATCTCCGCACCCGCGTGCCCCACCACCTCAGCGGCGGCGAAAAAAAACGGGTCGCCATCGCGGGCGTCATCGCGATGGAACCGCAGGTGCTTATTCTCGATGAACCCACTGCCGGCCTCGATCCGCAGGGAGTCGCCGATATCGTTTCATTCATCAATGCCCTGCCCGAAACCTACGGAATGACCGTCATCTTCTCGACCCATCACGTCGATCTGGTTTCAGAGGTGGCGGATTACATCTATGTCATGGATCGCGGCGAGGTTGTCGCCCGGGGGACGGTCGACGAGATATTCGCGCAGCAGGAGATGCTCTCCCGGATCCGGCTCGATGTCCCCGCCCTACCAAAACTAATCCGGGCGCTGCAGGAGCAGGGTATCGACATCGGGATGGCATACACCTACGAGGATGCGGAAGCGGCATTTCTCGAAGCGTTCAAGCGGCGATCATGATAGACGATCTCTTCTATATCGAAAAATATGCATATCGCAGCAGTTTCCTGCATTCTCTCGATGCCCGGGTCAAAATCATCACCTGCTTTGCCATGATCATCGCGACGGTGGCTTTTCCCTATACCACCGCCGTGTACGTGCTGGGGGCGGCATTTTTTTCGTTTTTCCTCCTCCTCTGGCTACTGTCGCGCCTGCCGGTTCGTGCGTACCTGACGCGCCTCCTGCTCGTGCTCCCCTTCGGACTGTTTATCATCCTGTTCCAGATCTTCTTTCCCAATCCCCGGTACCTGACCGCGACACCGCTCTGGGCGCTTCCCGCCGGAATCGTGGTCTATGCGGAATCGGTTGAGTTTGCATCCATTCTTTTCATCAAATTCGTGCTCTGCGTATCGTTCATTCTCCTGCTCTCGCTCACCACGAGGATGCAGGATCTGCTGGAAGGCGCCGGAAGGCTTGGGCTTCCTCCCGAATTCACCCTCTGTATCGGCATGATGATCCGCTACCTGTTTGTGTTTGCGGATATGTACATCCGGATCAAAAACGCGCTGGAAACCCGGTGCTTCGATCCTTTTAACCGGGCACTGCCGTACCGGTACCGGTTCCGGCAGATGGGTTACACCGTCGGGATGATGTTCCTGCGGTCGTACGAACAGGGCGAACGCACCTACATTGCCATGCTCTGCCGCGGCTATGGCGCCAGTTCCTCTCTGCACATCGGCAGGCGCGCCATTCGTCCGGTTGAATGGGCTTTTCTTGCCGCATCGCTCTGCTTCTGCACCGGCGCCGCCTGCGGTATCTACCTTCTTGCGTAAACCGGGCCGTACCAGCAGGTATTTGAGTGCCTGTTTCTAACGGTGTGCCATGGAAAGCCAGTTCGGCCGGGGATTCATCACCAACCTCGTGCTCATCGCGAAGCATTTCGGGCTCCCTCCCGAAGAGGCATGGAGCGGCGTTGCGGATCATCTGACAGAAATGGAACTTCCCGACCGGTTCCGGGGGACGCCGGTCGAAGACCTGACAACACGGTTCCGGAAACGCGTTCTCTGGCACCAGGCCGGCACGCTGGATCACGAGGATGCCGAGGAGGTCATGCGGATTCTCTACCGTCTTGTGGTTGCCATCGACCATGAACTCGGGCTTGATGATGCGGCGATCGGCACGTATGACTGACGGAACCCCGCCCATTCAAACACCTTAAAGTCACAGGAGAGCCTATATTTACGTGTGTTTTTTGAGCCCAGCATCATCAGTTTCATCAGCTGCACTCCCCCGTCCGCCGGAGCATTGCCAGGGTGGTCCGGCGGGGCACCCCCGGGGGGCCATCCGGAGGTGTACGCGTGAGTAATGCGTACGATGCATCCCACATCACGGTTCTCGAGGGCCTCGCTCCGGTACGTGAGCGCCCTGCCATGTACATCGGCAGCACCGACAGCCGCGGGCTGCATCATCTCGTGTATGAGGTTGTCGACAACGCTATCGACGAGGCGCTTGCCGGCGTCTGCGATCATATCTTCATCACCATCAATGCAGACGGATCCGTCACCATCGTCGACAACGGGCGTGGCATTCCCGTCGACACCATGCCGCAGTATGGCAAAAGCGCGCTCGAAGTCGTATTGACGGTGCTGCATGCGGGAGGCAAATTCGATAAAAACACGTACCAGGTGTCCGGCGGCCTTCACGGCGTCGGCGTCTCGGTGGTCAATGCTCTCTCCAGCTGGCTCAAAGTCGAGGTGTATCGCGACAGGAATGTCTACACCATGGAATTTGCACGGGGTGGGGTTGTTGCCCCGCTCTCGTCGCGGCGGGAAACCGAAACCGATCGCGAAAAGCGCCTTCGCCTGTGGTACGGGCCCGGCGTCCGGCGTGATCCCGAAGAGATGACCGGGACGGTCGTTACCTTCATGCCGGACCCGACCATCTTCGAGACCGTCGATTTTGATTACGATATTCTCGATCACCGCATCCGGGAACTCGCATTTTTAAACTCGGGCGTGACCATCCAGATTTCCGACGAACGTACCGGCGATTCTGCACGCTACTGCTATCAGGGAGGTATCCGGGAGTATGTGGCCTACCTCACCACCGGAAAAGAGGTGCTCCATCCCGATGTCATTTCCCTGCAGAGTGCGGATACGGCCAGCATGGTCGAGGTGGAAGTGGGTTTGCAGTATACGCAATCCTACGCGGAAACCGTTCTCACGTTCGTCAACAGCGTCAATACCCGCGAGGGGGGCACGCACCTCGAGGGATTCCGGAGCGCGCTCACCCGGGCCATCAACACGTCCGCCCGGAAAAACAACCTGCTGAAGGGAAGTACCGAAAGTCTGCGGGGCGATGACGTCCGGGAAGGCCTGAATGCCGTCATCAGCATCAGGATTGCCAATCCTCAGTTTGAAGGGCAGACCAAGATGCGCCTCGGCAACAGCAATGTCAAGGGCATCGTGGACTCCCTCGTCTACCAGTCGCTGCTGGAGTATTTCGAGGAAAATCCCCGCGTTATCGGCACGATTATTGAAAAAGCGGTCATGGCGGCGCGTGCCCGCGAAGCCGCACGGAAAGCGCGTGAGCTCGCCCGGCGAAAAAGCACGCTTGAAAGCTCAGGGCTTCCCGGCAAACTCGCCGACTGCTCCGAGCGCGACCCCTCCAAAAGCGAACTGTATATCGTCGAGGGTGATTCGGCAGGCGGTTCGGCTAAACAGGGCAGATCAAGGCTGTTTCAGGCAATCCTGCCCCTCAGGGGGAAGATCCTGAACGTGGAAAAGGCCAATCCGCACAAAATCCTGAAAAACACGGAAATCCAGGCGCTGATATCCGCCATAGGGTCGGGTGTCGGGGAGGAATTCGACGCTGACCGGGCCCGGTACCATAAAATCATCCTGATGACCGATGCGGATGTCGACGGTGCGCATATCCGCACGCTCCTGCTGACGTTCTTTTTCAGATACATGTCCGATCTGATCGAGCGCGGATTTGTGTATATCGCCCAGCCGCCGCTGTTCCGGGTCGCGAAGGGGAAAGCGGAGCGATATGCCTACCGTGAAGAGGAGATGAAATCCCTGGCAAGGGAACTGGGAGAGAAAGGCGTGCATATCCAGCGCTACAAGGGTCTTGGTGAAATGAACGCATCCCAGCTCTGGGAGACGACGATGAATCCCGAGACGCGCGTCTTAAAACAGGTGCAGATCGAGGATGCGAGCTATGCAAACGACATTTTCGAGAAATTGATGGGCGAGGACGTCCGGGCGAGAAAGGATTTCATCAGGCGCCATGCAAAGGAGGTGACGAACCTTGACATCTGAGGAGACCCGGATTATTCCGGTATCGATCGAGGAGGAGATGAAATCCTCGTACATCGATTACGCCATGTCCGTCATCATCGGGCGGGCGATTCCCGATGTCCGGGACGGCCTCAAGCCCGTCCACCGGCGGACGCTGTTCGCCATGGGCGAGATGGGCAACACGAGCGACAAACCGTTCAAGAAAAGCGCCCGTGTTGTCGGAGACGTCATGGGTAAATATCACCCCCACGGCGATGCTTCCATCTACGACACGCTGGTCAAAATGGCCCAGCCGTTCAGCTACCGGTACACGCTGGTCACCGGACAGGGCAACTTCGGTTCGATCGACGGCGATGCCCCGGCAGCCATGCGATATACCGAATGCCGCCTTGATCCGATCGCGGAAACCCTGCTGGAGGACATCGACAAGGAGACGGTCGCATTCGGCCCCAACTTCGACGAATCGTTGAAAGAGCCGCTGGTCCTGCCGGCAAAAGTGCCCAACCTCCTCATCAACGGATCGAGCGGCATCGCCGTCGGCATGGCGACGAACATGCCGCCGCACAACCTCTCCGAGGTATGCAGCGCCGTCTGCGCCGCTATCGATAATCCCGATATCACCACGAGGGAACTGATGGGGTGTATGCCCGGCCCCGATTTCCCCACGGGCGGCATTATTCTCGGCACCGACGGGATCAGGAGCGCATACGAGACCGGGCAGGGCCGGATCCGGATCCGCGGCGTCGCCGATATCGAAGAAGGGAAGAAGACCGCCATCATCATCTCGGAAATTCCCTTCCAGGTCAACAAGGCGCGCCTCATCGAACAGATGGCTTCGCTGGTCCACGAGAAAAAGATCGAAGGCATTTCCGATATCAGGGACGAGTCCGACAAGGAAGGCATCCGCGTCGTGGTGGAGCTGAAAAAGGGGACCGTGCCGCTCGTCGTGCTCAACCAGCTCTACAAGCACACGCCCCTTGAGACGACGTTCGGGGTTATCAATCTCGCCATCGTCGACCGGCAGGCGCAGGTTCTGGGTCTCCGCGACATTATCGCCAGGTTCCTCGGCCATCGCATCGAGGTTGTCCGGAACAGGACCCTCTTCGATCTCCGGAAAGCCGAAGAGCGCATCCACATCCTGCACGGCCTGCTGCTCGCGCTGGAGCGGATCGACGAGGTCATCGCGGCGATCCGCTCCTCATCAACGAGCGAAGAGGCGCAGGAGCGCCTCGTCTCCGAATTCGGCCTTGACGCCGTGCAGGCGGACGCAATATTAAAGATGCAGCTTCGCCGCCTCGCCGCCCTTGAACAGAAGAAGATCCAGGATGAGCGCACTGCGCTGCAGCTTGAGATTGAACGGCTCTCGCAGATTCTTTCGAGTGAAGCATCGATTCTCGCCGAGATTAAAAAAGAGATTGTTGCAATCCGGGAGCGTTTCGGCGATGAGCGGAGGACGAGAATCGCCACCGAGTACGATGCCATCGACAAGGAGGATCTTATCGAGGACAAACCGGTGCTCGTTTCCCTGACAGCGCACAACTACATCAAGCGGATGCCGCTGGATACGTACCGGGGGCAGCACCGTGGCGGTCGCGGCATCATCGGCATGGCGACGAAGGAAGAGGATTATGTCGCCAATGTCTTCACCGCGAACACCCACGACTACCTGCTCTGTTTCACCTCAACAGGACGGGTGTACTGGCTGAAGGTCTACGATATTCCCGAAGCGACCCGTACCGGCAAGGGCAAGGCGATCGTGAATCTCTTAAACCTGCAGGACGAGCGGGTAACAACCGTTATTCCTGTCCGTGAGTTTTCCGAGGATCACTTCTTCTTCTTCGCCACGAAGCTGGGGACGGTGGCAAAGATAGCGCAGTCCGAATTCTCCCGCCCGCGGACGACCGGGATCAATGCCATCAACCTGCGCGAGGGGGACGAACTGGTTGACGTGAAGAGCACCGACGGCAGCAGCGAACTGATTCTAACGACACGGCACGGGCAGAGCCTGCGGTTTTCCGAGGAGGAAGTGCGCACCCTGCACCGGAATGCGATGGGCGTACGGGGCATCAAGCTGCGGTTCGAGGACGTCCTGCAGTGCGTAACGGTCGTCGAACGGGACCACCTGCTGACGATAACCGAGCAGGGTTTCGGAAAAAGGACGGAATTCGACGAGTTCAGGGGGCACGGGCGCGGCACATTGGGGGTCCGGAACATCCAGACCGATCACAGTGGCGGCGTCGTTGCGTCACGGGCGGTATCGAACGACGATGAGATCATCCTGATGACGACGTCGGGCATCGTCATGCGGACACCGGTGTCGGAGATCTCCATCCAGAAACGCAACACCCGGGGTGTGCGGATCATGAAGATGGATACGGGCGACCGCGTCGTCGATTTTGCCATCCTCGACAAAGAGCTGACCGAAGAACCGTAGACGCTTTTTTCCTGCCCTTCCCTTCCCCCGAGGAGGGCATCCTTATATATTTTCCGTCCGATAGCCATGTCATGGCAGAACAAAAAACACTTATCGCAGCCCTTGTGGTCGTGATCATCATCCTCGCGGCCGCCCTGCTGGTGACCATGCTGCCGCAGATCACCGGCACGGCAGTCATCCCCGAACCGGGCGCAACACCTGCGCCAACATCGACGCAGGATGCCGCTGCCGGGACGGCGAACACGAACGGCGGGCAGACGGCACCTGCAAGCGCCACAACGACGGATGTCAATGCGATCGCATCCGTCCGGGTGAGTGCGGACGCCGTGGACTGGGATGCCACGCCGGGCATTGACGGCTATGTCGTCCATTATGTCTGCTTCGATGGAAGCGGGAACCCGGTCGCGTTCGCCGGCGAGAAAATATCGACCACCGTATATGCCTATACCCCGGATACCGACGTGAATAAAAACCAGATCAGCCCCCTCAGAGTGATTTTCAAGGGTTTTACGACGATTTCATCCTCGGCTGACGGCGATCCCTCCAATCCCCTCGCCGGCATCTACCTGCCGTTCCGCGACATGACGAAGCTGTCCACCGATCGCGGGGTCGGGAAAATCACCCTGATCTTAAAACTCCCCGGCGGTGCCGAGGTAACCGGCTCCACCTCATACCTCTTCCCGAAATAATCCCATTTTTTATAGATCACGCCGCTACCCTCTGTCATATGATGCGGAGGGTTCAAGGTGTACCAGACGACACTGACGGTTGAGACACACGGGGAGGGGACGGTACGTGACCTGACGGCGCAGGTGCAGGCTGCGGTGGCCGCCAGCGGCTGCGAAAACGGGCTGGTGTCGGTCTTTGTCACCGGATCGACTGCTGCCGTGACCACGATCGAGTATGAACCGGGCGTCCTTGAGGATTTAAAGCGGGCGCTGTCGGTGGTGGCGCCGGACAATCTCCCCTACGCTCACGACCGGGCGTGGGGCGACGGAAACGGGAGATCGCATGTGAAGGCGGCGCTGGTTGGGCCGTCGCTTTCCCTTCCGGTCATCGCGGGCAGGCTTGCGGCCGGCACCTGGCAGCAGAT
Organism: Methanomicrobiales archaeon; assembly: GCA_013415665.1. Taxonomy (GTDB): domain Archaea; phylum Halobacteriota; class Methanomicrobia; order Methanomicrobiales; family Methanomicrobiaceae; genus LKUD01. Next base: position 7,638 of record JAAEEQ010000011.1, on the reverse strand, counting down.
CGTGCTGCTGGAGCTGGACGTCAGGCCGCACCGGAAACGCTCGGTGCATCTCACCGTTGTCGGTTAGCGGGTGACGCAGAACGAACGATACGCCATTTTCGGGTCAGGTCTCGCTCCCGCCCCCCAAAAAAGTATTTTTTTATCAGTCGAGCGGAACGGTCTCGAGCTGTGATACAAGCTCCCAGATCCGGGTGCGGGCATGAACGGGCATGTTGGGATCGTTGCTGATTTCATCGATTTTGGAAATAGCCGTGGCTGCACGCAGCCCGGTATTCATTGACGTATCCATGAGTATTGCGCGGGTTTCGTCAGCAGCCCGGCGGATATTCCGCGGTATGGTGCTGTCTTCCATAATCTGCTGCAGCATCTGGATACAGGTATTGATAGTTTGCTCGGGATTAGCCATAGAACAACCCTCTTATTATTATTTAGATGGAGGCTGTATAAGATAGTTAAGAATGAACGGAGAGGTCCCTGATGAAGCAAAGTGATGAAATAATGGCTGAATACCTGTTAAAAGGGGGAAAAATGCTCTCTGCAACCTGTCCGGCCTGCGGCTCGCCTCTCTTTGACGTGAAAGGGGAGACGCTCTGTGTCGTCTGCCTTGAACAGCGCGGCGATGCGCCGGGGCAACAGGCAGGGAAGGAAGCAGCGGGTGCCGAACCGGCACCTTCCGCTCCTGGCCAGAGCGCAGGGGGCATTGCCGCGGCACTCGATGCCACCCTGCTCGCACTCTGCGAGCGGGCCGCCCGCGAACAGCGCCCCGAAGACTGCCTTACGCTGATGGAATGCATCCGTAAGGGAGTCGAGGCGCGGAACCTGCTCTAGCCCCCACACCCTACTCGTAACGCCGCCTGGCCAGGTCCGCAATGGTCCGGGCGGTCTTTTCCCCTATCCCCGGCAGTGCCGCGATATCGCGTTCGTCGGCATTGAACAGGTTCTGCAGCGTTCCGAAATGCGCCAGCAGCAGTCGGGCGTGGCGCGGGCCGATCCCGGGGAATGCGGCCACAATATACTCCGCCTGTTCGCGCCACGACCGGTACGCCTTGCGGGGGTGCGCCTGCCGCTCTCCCCGGTCCGACGCCTCGCGCCGTGCAAGCACGAAGATCATGTCCGCGGTTTCCTCGGCGCTGCGGGTGAAAAAGAGGGAAACGCCCATATCGATTGCAATCGCCGCAAGCGCCCCGCGGATGGCATTCGGCATGATGTTGCGCTCGCCGTAGAGGTCCTCACCTTCGATGATCAGCACGGGGCGCGGAACGCTCCCCGCCATCGCGCGTACCTGCCCGAGGAGATCGCGTTCAACGAGCGTATCAACGAAATCGCGCGTCGTCTTACGCTCGATGAGAATGCGGTCCCCGATGGCGTAGTCCCCCGATTCGATGCGGGATATCGAAAGATCGGCCCCCAGCGCATGGAGGCGCTCAACGACCCGCGAGGATGTTTCGCGGTCGTCGGCGACGATGCGGGGGCCGGCGGGGATGAACGCTTCGATCGAGGTCTGGGCAGGAGCCGCCGGTGCCGGTGTGGGTTCCCGGGTCTGCCGCGAGAGCTCGCGGATGCCGGTCAGCATCTCTTTTTCCCGGTGCTGGCTGACGTACCGGAACGCATCGTCGGACGTGCCCTGCGTGACCAGCACGACGATTCTCCCGCTCCCGTGCCGCCCAGTGCGGCCTTTCCGCTGGATGCTCCTGATCTCCGAAGGGACCGCCTCGTAAAAGACGACGAGGTCCGTCGACGGCACATCGAGGCCCTCCTCGCCGACCGAAGTGGCGACGAGGACCGAAAACTCCCCTTCCCGAAATTGCTGCAGGGTTTCCAGCTGTTTTTTCTGGGAAAGCCCTTTCTGGGCGTCCTTCGAGGCCTGCCCGACGAAACGGCGGCAGGCTATGCCGCGGGAGGTCAGGTGGCCGACGATCAGGTCGACCGTGTCGCGGTAACTGGCGAAGATGATGATCCTGCTGTCCGGGTATTCGGCGCCCTGGATGGCGACGAGGTTGGCAAGGATGTCGAGTTTCGGGTGAAGCTCTCCTCCCCAGTGCTGAACGGTGGCGAGAAGGGCGTGAAACACGGGATCCGATGCAAGGCGGCGGCTTGCCTTGGATCCTGACGGATTCTGCCCTTCCCGCAGGAGTTTTTCAAGGTACTGCCGCAGCGCCTCGCTTCCCTGCGTTTCGGCAAGCGCCACGGCATGCCGCAGTTTCATGCACTCCGCATAGAGCGACGCCGCCTGGTACGCGACGGGGTCGCGGTTTGCAATCCTCCCCTGGATTGCCGCATTGAGGGCATTCAGCGCCTTCATCGTGACCTTGTTCTTCGCCGGCACCCGGAAATTGAATCCCGCGAGCTGGTCGAGGCGGGCTTCCGTGAGGCTTTCAAGGGTCGTGACCGCGGCGGCAAGGGGCTGCGGGAGCCCGACCTCAAGGTACTGGACCTCGCGTTCATGGATGTAGGGGCGCACATCGGGATCGTTTTCGGTGCGGGTCTCGACGATGGCGATACCGAGATGATCGCAGACCTCCTCCACCCGTTCCCGGTCGCTGCCCGGCGAAGCGGTCATCGCGAGGATGAGGGGCTTTTTCGCTTTCTGCAGGTATTCGCGGCCGATGAAAACGTATGCGTAGTTGCCGACCGCACGGTGGCACTCGTCGACGATCAGGAGGCTCACCTCAGAAAGATCGTACCGGCCGGCAAGGCAGTCGTTCTTGATGACCTGGGGCGTCGCCGCGATCACCCGTGCCCTCTTCCACGCCTCGATGCGGGCGGGTATCGGGGTTTCTCCGGTGAACATCGCACACCCTGCCCCCTCTTCTTCAGCCTCGCCCGGGATGAGGAGCGTCCCGGCAAGGAAGCGGTAGTGCTGTTCGACCAGCGGTTTCGTGGGAGCGAGCATCAGCACCCGCCCTCCGCCCGCATGCAGGCGCGACGCGGCAACAATGGCAGCCACCGCGGTCTTTCCAAGGCCGGTCGGGAGCACGACCATGGTGTTGCCGTCCAGTGCGTGCAGCGCTATCGCGAGCTGGTAGGCTCGTTCTTCAAGGCGCTCCGGGCGAATGGCAGGGTGCCTGATATATTTCATCTTACAGCTGGTCGAAACGCAGGGTGCCTGCGATGAGGCTGGCGAGGGTCTCCGGCAGATCCCCGATCGGCAGGCGGACCTGCCGCATCGTGTCACGGTCGCGGACGGTGACGGTTCCGTCCTCACGGGTATCGTAATCGACCGTGACGGCAAACGGTGTCCCTATCTCGTCCTGCCTGCGGTACCGCCTCCCGATGGCGCCTGAATCGTCATACTGGGCAAGGATTGCACGTTCTGCAAGGATGCCGGTGATGGAAAGCGCAATCTCGTCAAGGCCGTCGCGGTTCATCAGCGGAAAGACCGCGACCTGCACGGGGGCGATGTCCGGGGGCAGGCGGAGCACCTTGCGGACCTCGCCCTCGACCATCTCCTCGGCATAGCTGTGCTCAAGCACGGCATACAGCATCCGGTCGATGCCGTAGGACGGCTCGATGACATGGGGGCGGACCTCGATGCCGCGAATCTCGACCTGTTCCTCAACTTCCCGGTAGAGGCTTTTCGGGATGAATATCGTCTCTCCGTCGATGGTGACCTCCGCTCCCTCGTTGCCGGGGGTCGCGACGGCAAGCGCATCGGCGATCCGTTTTGCCCTGCCGCGGTATTGCGGGCCGAGCACTCCCATATCCGCGACAATACGGCGCCGCGTTTCGTACCGCACCTCGTCGAACGGGATGAAGACGGTGAAGGATTCGCCGCTCTCTTTCGCATGGGCGCGCAGGTCGTAGTCCGTGCGGTCGGCAATGCCGACGGTTTCGACCCAGCCGAACCGTTCGGAGAATATTTCGGCGTCCCAGCAGTCTTCCGCATAATGGGCGCGCTCGTCGGGGAGGTGCTGCCGGAACCGGAGCTTTTCGGCGTCGACCCCTGCGCGGAGGAGCAGATCATGCGTCAGGGCAAGGTAATACGCGACGTACTCGTTTGCGACAAGCCCCTGTGCCACCGCATCCTTCATGGTAACAAGGATGGACGGCGTGCTCTTCTGCTGCTGCTCGATGCCGAGCAGCGGCATTGCATAGTCCGCGTAGGCAGAAAAATTCGGGTGCTCTTTCTGGTCGGGGTGGACGAAGATCTCCGCCTCCGCCTGCGTGAATTCGCGCAGCCGGATCATCCCCTGCCGGGGGGAAATTTCGTTGCGGTATGATTTGCCGATCTGGACGGCGCCGAACGGAAGCCGGTTCCGGTAGAAGCGGACCAGCCGGTTGAAATCGGTGAAGATCCCCTGTGCGGTTTCCGGGCGCAGGTATCCTTTCCGCTGCGACCCGGGGCCGATGGAGGTCTCGAACATCAGGTTGAAATCAAAGACCGCGGGATTTTCAAGCAGTTCCCCGCAGGCGGGGCAGGGCAGGCCGTGCAGCAATGCGGCAAGGTCCTCTGCGCTCAGGCAGGCGGCCCCGTTCGTCCCGTGCGCCTCCGCAACGTGATCCGCCCGGAGGTACTCCCTGCACTGGGGGCACTGGCACATCTTGTCGGCGAAGCCCTTGACATGCCCGGACGCGATATAAATTGACTCGCTGCCGACGGTCGGGCACTCTATCTCGTAGTAGCCTTCCCTGATGACGTAGAACCTGCGCCAGAGGTTTTCCACATTGCGTTTCATCATGGCCCCCAGCGGCCCGTAGTCAACGAACCCGGCGACAGCGCCGTAGCACTCCGATGTCGGCCATACAAAACCCCGCCGTTTCGCCAATTCCATTACCGATTCGTATATATCGCCCATTCGTATCACAATACTCATCATACATCGACGGCAGATTATAAAATCTTTTTAAAGCCGTTCTTTGTTCCTGAAAGGAAACTATTAAGTAGAATTGTATATACAATAAAGCAGAATTTCAATGTGGTCCACCCATGCGCGAAGACAATAAAAAAAAGCAGCTCTTGGAGCTCTTTACAACGATTACCCGGAAGACAAAAATTGTCGAACCGATGAAAAAGATCCACGGAACTCTGCGCGATAAGGATGCGATCGAACGAGAAATTGCCTTAATCATGCGTGAAATTCTCGAACAGGGTCATTTTAAGACAAAATTGACGCCAAGGCATCTCGCGAAGCTCGTCTGTTCCTATTACGACGGCAAGAACGACACCGAAATCGCCCGTGCGCTCGGGGATGAAAAACTGAGCAAGACGGTCGCCCGTGCGCGTGTGCGCCTGAAACTCTTCCGCGATCTCGATTTCAAGATGCCGTTTGAGCGCAGCGTGATGCACGATCTCATCAATTCCGGAAAAACGATGAAGGAAGTGAGCGAGGATCTCGGCGTCAGCCCCTCCACCCTGCGTGAATACCGGCACGTCATCGAACAGGAAGGGGACAACACGCTTGATCCGTATCTCGAACGCATCCGCGATGTGATGGAGGATCGCGATCTGACCGAGCAGATGACCCGCGGCCTTGCCAACGACGGGCTCTCCGAGGCGATCGATATCACCGAAGCCGAAATGATCGACGCTTCCTGAAAAAACAGCAGCACATTTCGAAAAAGCAATTTTTTTTGGCAATGGCGTCCATCATACAGGCATGAAACTGACGTGGCTCGGCCATGCATGTTTCCTCCTTGAAGGCTCGAAACGCGTACTGGTCGATCCCTATGTGCCCACCGGCAGCACGGCGGGCATCTCGCCCGACATCGTGGCGGTCACGCACGGGCACGCGGATCATATGGGGGATGCCGTCTCCATCGGCGCGAAGACCGTGGCAGGAAACGAGGTGGCAAAGTATCTCGCGGCAAAGGGGATCGATGCGACCGGCATGAATATCGGGGGGAGCGCCGTGGTGGACGGGATCCGCTTTACGATGACGCCGGCCCTGCACTCGGGATGGCTTGAGGAGGCGGGCCCCGGGTATTATGGCGGGTCCCCGGGCGGTTTTGTCATCGCCTTTGACGGTGTCTCCGTCTATCATGCCGGAGATACCGCGCTCTTTTCGGATATGCAGCTGATCCGCGACCTGTACCGCCCCGATGTCGCCCTGCTGCCCATCGGCGGGCGGTATACGATGGGGCCGGATGAGGCGATGATCGCCGCCAACTACGTCGGGGCTCCGCTGGTGGTCCCGATGCACTACAATACGTGGCCGGCAATCGAGCAGGATCCCGACGCATTCCGGCGTGCCGTGGAGCGGACGACGGATATCCGGGTACGGGTCCTCGCACCGGGCGAGAGCGTCACGGTCGGATCACCGGAATAAGGGGGCGAACCTTCGCCCCGGGCGAGAAGAGATTATTCGGTCCAGGGGGCAAGGCCCTGTTTTGTGCGGTACTGGTTGATCGCCTGCCGGATAGCGCCTTCCGCAAGCATCGAACAGTGCATCTTCTTCTCGGGGAGCCCGCCGAGTGCATCGGCAACGTCGTGGTTGGTCAGTTTCCAGGCTTCTTCAAGCGTTTTTCCCTTGATCATCTCGGTTGCCATGCTGCTGGAGGCAATGGCGGCGGCACACCCGAGTGTCTGGAATTTTACATCGACAATGCGGTTGTTATCGATTTTTAAAAAAATCCTGGTGGTATCACCGCACTCGGGGCTGCCGACCTCCACAACGGTGTCCGCATCGGGTAGTTCACCGACGTTTCTGGGGTTCTGGAAGTGGTCCATGACGGTTTTGGTGTACATTGTTCTTCAGGAATAATGTGCCCCGAGGGGTGATAATGCCCGCAGGCGGCGGACCGCGTCGGCAACGGCCGCGATGACGGTCTCGATATCCTCCGGAGTGGTCGCATCGCCGAGCGTGAACCGGAGCGATGCCCGGGCAAGGACGGGATCGATCCCGCATGCAGCAAGCACGTGCGAGGGGCTTTCCGATCCCGAACTGCAGGCACTGCCGGTCGAGCAGCAGATCCCTTCGGCATCGAGAAGGTAGAGCAGCGCTTCGCCGTCGACGGCGGCAAACGAACAATTGGCATTCCCCGGCAGGCGATCGTTCGGGTGGCCGTTGAGGTAGGTGCCCGGAATCTCCCGCACCAGGCCTTCGATCAGGCGGTCCCGTAGTGCCGCGAGCCGTGCCGCATGGGCATCGATATCGGTGCAGGCGCGTTCGATGGCAGCCCCGAGGCCGACGATGCCCGGCAGGTTTTCGGTTCCCGCCCGCCGCCCGGCCTCCTGCCCGCCGCCGTGCATGAACGTGTCGATCCGCGTCCCCTTCCTGATATACAGCGCACCGGTCCCTTTCGGGCCGTAGAATTTGTGCCCCGACAGGGAGAGGAGGTCGACCGACAGGGCGTCGACATCGATCGGCAGGTGGCCGATCGCCTGCACCGCATCGCAGTGAAACGGAATGCCATGCTCTTTTGCGATGGCGCCGATTGCGGCGATTGGTTCTACCGTTCCGATCTCGTTGTTTGCCGCCATGACCGATACGAGGACGGTCTCGTCCGTTATCGCGCCGGCCACGTCAGCCGGATCCACCCTGCCAAACCGGTCGACGGGAAGGTAGGTGACCGTAAATCCCTGCCGCTCGAGGTACTCGCAGGTGTGCAGCACGGCATGGTGCTCGATGGCAGTCGTGATGATATGGGTTCCCCGGTCACGGTTCGCGTATGCCACGCCCTTGATGGCCCAGTTGTCCG
>JAAEEQ010000093.1 GCA_013415665.1 Methanomicrobiales archaeon | reverse complement strand
AGGTTCGTGCCCGTCTCTGACCGCAACCTCGCGTTCGCTGAAACCGTCTGCGCCCGTTTTAGCCGCGAGGGAATCCGCGCCGACATCGACGACCGCGAGGAGAGCGTCAACAAAAAGATCCGTGAGGCCGGCATGGACTGGGTGCCGTACGTTGCCGTCGTCGGCGACCGCGAGGCCGAGACGGCGACACTGACGGTGACGATCCGGAGCCTCTCGGAGCCCAAAAAGCCGCACCGCGAGACCCTCTCACCCGGCGATCTCGCTGCACGGATCGCGGAGGAGACCGGCGGCATGCCGTTCCGGCCCCTCTACACGCCCCGGAAGATCTCGAAAAAGCCCCGGTTCATCTGATACCCCGGCAGTTTTCTTTTTTTGAAAGTGCCCCGATACATTTGGGTAGTTTTTAGTGGTCAAACGTTAACGGGGTGATATGGTGGTATTGCCGGACCTATCCTGCAGGGAGGGTGGTGGCAGTTGATGGAATGGCATGCGCTCGTTGACTTCGTGACCGAGACCCTGCTCATCATGATCTGTGCGCTGACCGGTGCGGTGGTGGGGACGGTCACCGTCGGGATCATGTTCTAAGGCGGCACCTGCCGGTGCCGGTTTTGAAAAAAGGTTATTCTTTATTTTTCTTCTGCGCGAAGTCACGCTCGTACAGGCAGCTCTGGATGTCGTTCCCGAGCCGTCCGATCGCGTCGGCACGGCAGCGCTGGCAGTGGCGCATCTGGCGGATATACGGTTCGCAGCGGTCCTGCATTGCTTTTTTCTCCTCGGGCGAGGGCGGGGTGATATCCGCGAACTTGTACTGCGGGATGAGGGGGATGAGGTTGAAGGTATAGGCGCCCATCTCCCCGAAGGTTCGTGCGATCTCCGTGATATGGTGGTCGTTGATGCCGGGAATGTAGACGGTGTTGATCTTGACCAGCATTTTGCGTTCGATAGCCATGGCGATGCCCTTCATCTGGTTTTCGAGCAGGATCTCCGCTCCCCTGCGGCCATGGATCTTTTCGCCCTGCCATTCGACCCACGAGTAGATCTGTTCGCCGATGGCGGGATCGACGGCGTTGCAGGTGACGGTGAGGTTGCCGACATCGTACTTCTGCAGGAGGTCGATCTTTTCCGGCAGCACGAGCCCGTTCGTGCTCAGGCACTTGATGACGTTCGGGAATTCCTGCTGGAGGAGGCGGAGCGTCTCGAAGGTCTCCTCGTTGGCGAGCGGCTCTCCCGGCCCGGCAATGCCGACGACCTTGACGTACCGGTATTCCTCGATGACCCTCCGCACCAGCTCGATCGCCTCGGCGGGCTGGAGGACCTGGCTGCAGACACCGGGGCGGCTCTCGTTGACGCAGTCGAAATCGCGGACGCAGTAATTGCACTGGATGTTGCATCTGGGGGCGACCGGAAGGTGGCAGCGCCCGAACGCATGGCACGCTTTTTCGCTGTAGCACGGGTGCTCCCGGATTTTTCTGAGCTGTTCAGGGTCGAAGGGCACGTCCTTTCCCTGCACGCGGGCGGTTGGGTACTTCTCGGCGGTCATAGGCTCCTGTACCATAATGGTGGCAAATCGTACATAAATATATGGAAAAACGCCCCTTTTTGCCCGGATGCCTGAAACCTTTATGTAGTCAGGGGCAGTATCGACCCCTATGCATCTTCGAATGTATGCGGCATGTGTGCTGCTGGTGGGAGCATTCCTCCTCGTTGCGGGCTGCACATCCGAATCACCGACGACGATTACGCCGGTGCCGACCGCAGTGCCCGCAACGCCGACACCCGCGGCACTAGCCCCGGAGCCGATCGTCATCATCGATCCGGCATTATCGGGCCTGCAGATCGTCGACCTCACCGCAGCGGTAGGGGGCAAAAGCGGCCCCGGCATTGTCCTGAAGTACACCCTGGATGCCCGGAACCTCGGCGGCACGGCGATGAGCAGCAAAGGCTACGACATCCTGATCTATGCCTTTGCCTATAACCTTGACGACGTTTCAGCGGGTTTCTCCCCGACAACCCAGCAGGATATCAGGGACGCAAATATTCCCTATGCCTCCAGAATAATCACGATATTCCCGTCGAACGTCATCAACGACCAGATCGAACCCCAGATAGCGCCGCTTGAAAACAGGCTTCTCGACACTGCCCGGCCCTATAACTACGGGCTGATCCTCGAGGTACAGTAATCCCCGGACAGGGGAGGTGCCCCTCCCCTCACTCCATATCGCCTGCGTCGGGACTCTCCGCGGTACAGGATGCGGCACCCGGTACGGCGGCGGCCATCGCCTCTTTCCGTACCGCTCCCGTTTCGGTAAAAATGCGCTGTTCCGCGGCCTCGAGGATCATCCCGAGCATCTCGGTGTATGAAATTCCCGCAAAGCCGGCCATTTTTGCCAGGTGCCCGTCCCAGCACCAGCCGGGATTCGGGTTCACTTCCAGCAGCCGCGGCTGGCCTTCCGCATCCAGCCGCCAGTCAAACCGGCAGTAGTCCCTGCATTCGAGCCGTTCGAAGAGCATCATGCAGCAGCGCACGATCAGCTTCTCCGTCTCCTCCGGCAGATTGGCGGGGACTGATCTGATCTTCCAGTAGGGTGATTCCGGCAGCCATTTGGCCTCATACCCGCAGATGGGCGGGAGCCCGGGCGGGAGGGCGCCGTAATCCTCCTCGGAAAGGGGGAGCACGGTATAGGCATCGGGCGGATTGCCGATGATGCCCACGCTGATGTCGGCGCCCGTCAAAAACTCCTCGACCAGGAACGGGCACTCGTACCCGAGCGTGGTCTTCATGGAGGCGATGACGGCGGTGAGCTCCTCGCTGTTCCAGGCGACGCTTTTCTGGGTAATGCCGATACTCGAATCGCCCGCATTCGGCTTGACGATAACGGGAAAACCGAAGGGTATATCGAATATGCGCTCACCGGGCGGAATATAGACCGCTTTTGGGACCGGGATGCCCATCTCCTTGGCAACACCGCGGACGAGCGACTTGTCGTAACAGAACGCGAGCGCCTGCGGGCCCGATCCCGTGTACGGAATGCCGAGCATCTCGAGGAGGGCAGGGATATGCAGCTCTTTTCTCGCGACGTTGTCGTATCCCTCGTCGCAGAGGTTGAAGACAAAATCGATGCGGCCTTTCATCCGTGACAGATCGCGGATCAGGTTCTCGTGGTTGTCGCGGAAGGTAAAACGGTAGCTGGAAAGCCTCTCCAGCGCCCCCTTCATCGCATCGATGGTATAGAAATCATCCTCGTCAAAGACCGCACAGGGCTTGAGCGTGTCGGGCCTTCGCGGATCGCCCTGGACGACAACAACATGCCGTGCCCGTTGCGATCCCTTCGTCCTGACCGGCGTCCATTCCTTCTCCGCCCGTGCGGCGATACAGAACCGGTGCTCCATCATCCCGAGATCCTGGTTGCGGGTGGATGCAGCGGGCATCCCGCATACGGCGGCGCCGGAGAATCCCGCCTCGCCAAGAAGCCCGGCCATCGTCTCGGGCGAGTAAAGGCGTTCGGCATAGAACTGGTCGGCGACCACGCCGTTTTCGACATCGGAGATGATTTCGCGGGAGATCAGGCGCTGCTCGTCCGCCGAAAGTTCGCGTTCACGGCAGACAAACATCCGCTCGTCAATCCATTCCCATGACCGCGGCTTGAAATGGGAGCGGAGGTACTCGCCGTCCGCGAGATCGAGGAGAATAATGCCGCCCGGCTTGAGGACGCGGCGGACTTCGGCAAGCACTTCGCGGTCTTCGCGGATGGAGTCGAAATAGCCGAAACTGTTGCCGAGGATGAGGACGGCGTCGAACGTGTCTGCCCGGTGCGGAAGCCTGTTCGCATTCCCTTCCCGGAACCTGACGCGAAGGCCCGCTTTTTTCGCTGCCGAACGGGCGCGTGAGATCAGGTAGTGGGACCGGTCGAGCCCTTCCATCTCGTAACCCCGGGCAGCGAGTTCGAGGGCATGCCTGCCCTGGCCGCAGCAGAGATCGAGCATGCGGGCACCCGACCGGAGCCCCAGGATGCCGGTGACGATATCGACTTCGTTTTTCGTGATCTCCGGATTGTCCACCACATCGCCGTCGGTCTTGAGATACAGGTGGTTGAACAGTCCGTTCCACCAGTCCGGCCGGACATGACCTTCGAGACTGGGAACCGGTCCGAGGGTCCGGTTTTTCTTCCGGCTGGAGCGCCGTCTATCGGGGGGTTCGTCGAGTGATAACTCCCGTGCCATCGTTTTTTCTCCAAACAGGGGATTTAGAGCAATTATTTTGTAAATTAAACGGAAATTTGGGTCTTAATACCAGATTCAGCAAACATCCGTTTAATAATCGATTAGATGGCTATGTTAAAAGGGTATCGCACCCCCCACCTCACCGGCCGGGATCGGTGCGTGAACCCCGCCGGTTTCCTGCCGTATACGTTCCCCGATACGGGGCGGGAGGGGGTCCACCCCCCGGACGCGCGAACTGCCTGCCGCGCATGCCGGTGCCGGGATGGAGGGCCTGGTTTTTTCTGCCGGCGTGCCGATACCATGGCAGGGGTACTGATGGCAGGAATGACCGAACCGCCTGATCCCCGCCGGTACCGCACGGGCATGCATCTGGCAGCCGGCGTGGTGGTCCTGGCGGCATGTGCCGCCGTATTTCTCTTCGTTGCCGCAACGGCGCCTTCTCAGGCACCGGTGTTTGCTCCCGCCCACGGCCCCTCGCCGGCTGCCGGTTTCGGATCACCCGTACCGTCCGCAACGCCTGCGGTGCCGACAGCCGCGCTGACGCCGGTGCCCACGGCAACGCCGGCAGTCCCGCCGGATTTTTCGCTTGCGGTGCAGCCGAAGGAGGCCGAAGCAGCACCCGGCAGCAGTGTGGCGTACACCCTCACCGTGCAGCCGGAGGGGGGCTTTAACGAGACCATCACCCTCGTGCTGGACGTGCAGGCACTGTTTATCAGGCAGCAGTACGACCTGGGCTCGCTCGTTCCCCCCTTCCCGAGGTCCCTCACCTACCCGCTCGACGTGCCCGGAACGCTTCCGCCGGGCATCACCCTCGAAGGCACCCTCCGGGCAGAGGGAGGAGGTATTGTCAGGGAAGAGACGATCCTCCTGCATGTCGTGTGATGCCGCATCAGAGCGTTGTCAGCTGGGCTGAAACGATGACGTAGCTGTTCGAGGAGACAGTGACCTTTTTCGTATAGGACTGGTACCCGTCGCGGTGCAGCATCATGGTATGCGTATCGTATATGACGAGTATAGGTTGCCGGATTAAACGGCGATTTGGGAGCTTGGGTGAATGCCCCGTGATCAATTCTGCATCAAGCCCTTCAGTACAGGCGGTAGTGATGATTTCGAAAAATGTAAAAAACCGTGGAATCAGGCACCTAGTGCATAAAGGGCATCCAGATTGTCCTGTGATTATTCACTCAATATACTCGCCGGATTGAACTCTGCGAATCGCCGTCTTTGCATGGCATAGAAATTTATACTCATATTGGGAGGAAAATAATGCAGCAAGAGATGACAGTAACGAAGCATCTTTGCGAGGAGTTGACGATGTCCGTAAAAAAGTTGCTTTTCCCGGTGTTTGCGTTGATCCTGGTGGTGCTGATGGCTGCGCCCGCCACAGCCACCCTTGTCGGGCCCATCCACATCCCGCAGCAGGTAGAGGTCAATCCTGACTGCGCATATCTGGTTGAAAACGGCTATATTAATGCATGCAATGCAGGAACGAATTTTGAAGATGCGGGAGTATTTGACGGTGCTGTCCAAAACGGCATTACCATCGACAATTTCATTTATAACAACGATGGTGAGGCTATATCTTTTGACTGGTCGGCAGTGTCAAGCGTTGAAATCAGGGCTGTGATTGTGAAAGACGGAAATGCCGGTACGAATGTCTACATATACCCCAGTGTTGTATTCTCGGACACCGGGCTGCAATCGCCCTCTGCCAAGCAAATAAGCCACGTTGAATTCTGCTACGACGGTCCGACAAATGTTCCAGAATTCCCCACGCTGGCCATGCCGCTGATGATGATCATCGGCCTTCTGGGTGCCATTCTCATTCTGAAGCGATAAGGAAAAATCCCTTTTTTCCAAAAGCCGCTATTGATTGGAGGGGCCGGCTGCTTCAGCAGTTTTTCATGCTGTCGGCAGCCCGTATGCCGCGGCAA
>JAAEEQ010000092.1 GCA_013415665.1 Methanomicrobiales archaeon | reverse complement strand
CCTGCCGGGCAACCGCGATCGCCCGGTGCATCCACCGGGAGTCCGCAGTGTCATGCCGCTCGGGCATCCCTCTCCTCCCCCGGAACCGGGCATTGCCCCCCGCCCCCCATCAGCGACAGGACGGCCGGCATCACGATAATCGCCCCGATGAGCGAAAAACCGACGGTGATCACCGTCACCACGCCGAAATTCTTGATGATATTGAACGTCGACAGGAGCAGTGCCGAAAACCCGAAGACCGTGGTCATGCCCGAGACCGTGATTGCCGTCCCGATCTTCTGCACGCTCTCCCGGATCGCGGCGAAAATGTCCGCTCCGCGGGAACGCTCCTCCATGCACCGCTCCATGATCAGGATGGTGTACTCCGATGCCACCCCGATGGTCATCGAACCGAGCGCAGCGGTCATGGGAGAGTAATCGATGGCGAGCAGGTACATGATCACGCCGTTCCACCCGACAATCATCATGATCGGTATCAGCGGCGATACGGCGTGGAGCCGCCGGTAGACCGCCAGCAGAAAGGCGAATATCAGCCCGAATCCGAGCAGCGTCATCTGGTTTTTGCCTTTCCGGATCTCGTCGATTAAGGAGGTGAACATGTCCAGCTGCCCGGTGGGTGTCGCAACGATGCCGGGGGGCGGTCTGTACCATGCAATATCCCCGTTTATCCGGTCGACCAGGGAGAGGGCGATTTCATTTTCCATATCAACCATCGAGAATTCGATCACGGCCTCCGTCCTGCCGTTGATATAGGCGTCTTTCGTCGAACCGGGAATGCGGCCGAGCACCTCTTCGACCCCGGCACCGGTGCCGGGAAGCTCGCCGCCGTTGTACTCGGCAAGGTAGGTGACGATGCTGGTCGCGCCGGTGATTTTATCGTTCTGCGCGATCTCATAGGCGGAAAAATCCCGTATCCACGTGAGCGTGTCGACATCCAGCACGCCGTCGCCGCGGACATAGACCGGCAGCGAGGTGGTCGAACCCATGGTCCGCGTCACCTTCTTCAGGTCGACGATCGCCGGCATATCCGGGGGCACGAACGTGTCTTCATTGGTATTGATGGGGATCGTCTGGTCGACCTGGATGCCGACAAGGGCGACAAACCCCAGCAGCAGGATGACCGGCAGCGGATGCCGGGCAATGCGGTACGCAAGGCCGCCGAGGAAGCCGTCATAGGCATCCATGACGCCGGCCTTTCCGGAGGGTGCCGGTGCCCGGGGCCGGTAGCCGATGAGGGTCCCGAATGTCGGCACGATGATGAGCGCTGCGATATAACACGATACGACCCCGATCGTGCAGGTCAGGCCGAAGTCCCTGACCATCGGCACCGGCGAAATGAACATCGCGATGAACCCGAGCGACGTCGATACCATCGCAAAGAGGATCGCCGGGCCCGACCGGGTCAGTGTCGTCATGATCGCTTCGGGAACGGGCGATTTGCGCGATTCTTCATCGAAACGCGTGTGGAACTGGATGGCGTAATCGATCCCGATGCCGATGAGGACCGGAAACGCACCGATGACCACCATCGAGATGGGAATGCCGGCAAGCCCCATGATCCCGAACGTCAGGATAAGGCCGCTCGCAACAACGGCAACGGGCAGCAGGCGGTACCGGACATGGGAGAAGAGCAGCCCGACGGCAAGCACCATCAGCAGCATTGCGGCGGTGATCAGCACCCCCATCGAGGCGCCGATCTCCTCTCCCATCTGCTGGTTGAAAGCCGCGTCGCCGGTCACCGTGACAGCCACGCCGGGAGGTGGATCGGAGATGCGCAGCACCGCATCGATGGTAGTGAGCGCCTGGTTGCGGGACGTGTCGGACAGTCCCGGCTCAAGCGAAATGACGCTTATCGTGAGCAGTTCCGAGGGCAGGTACCGGGAAAGAACAGCGCCGGGGATTGCCGCCTTTGCGGCGATGATCTCCGCGTTCGAACGCGGGATTTCCCCGTTGTTCAGGGCCATGACCAGATCGGCGATGCTTGTTGCGCCCGCGATATGCGGCTCGTTCCTGATGTCGCTCTGTATCCGGTCGAGATAGTCGAGCACGGCGGGGCTGGTGACATCATCCGCCTCGATGATGATCATGACCGCATCCGATCCGAACGTATCGGTGTATTTGTTCAGAAGTGCGCCGCGTTCCGACGATTTGTCGATGTACGTGTCCATGCCCGTCTGCATGGTCAGCAGGCTCATTCCGTAGAGCGCGATGCAAAAGACTGCAAGCACGACACCGGCAACCGCGAAAGGACGCAGGGAAATGAAACGGGCGAGCACGGTGTACGGTGAATCCACGGGTTTCCCTCCTGATTTAACGTAATTGTCATTGGGGAACCACATAAAAGATGTGCCGCAGCCAGGACGCGGGGGATCGGCATTCCCAATATGAAATGTTGAAGCCTTCAACGACCAATACCCAGATACCTAAACCGGGGTATGTCATGACCATGCATCCATTTTATGCAAAAATCCGCGATCTCGAAGCGTCCATCGGGCCTTTTTCACCCATGCAGAGGGTGCTCTTGACGACGGACGGGTCCGTAACGGCACTGCTGGAGGCAGCAAGCGGCCACGACGTGGTGATCCGGACGCGATCGCAGGAGGTGACGGGCGCAGACGAACGCCGGGGGGACATCCTTGGCATCCCTCCGGGGGAGGCGGTCAACCACCGCATCGTCGAACTCAAAGATGCGGCCACCGGCGAGGTTCTCCTCTATGCGGTCTCCGATACGCCGCTGTCGCGCCTGCAGCCCGAATGGCGCGAGGACCTCATGCGAGCGGATATTCCCATCGGCAAAATACTCAAAAAACACCATATCGAAGGGCGCCGGGAGCTCGACGACGTCTGCCTGACACCGGCCGGACCCCCCCTTGCCGGCATATTCGGCATTGCACCCGGCGATCCGGTGATATGCCGGAAATACCGGATCATTCACCATGGCGCACCCCTGATGCACATCGAGGAGATGTTCCCGCTCTCCGCATTCTCAGGAGCCGGCGGCGTGCTGGTTCACGCACCCTCGCGGCTGCATGTCGGCCTGATCGACCTTCACGGCGGGCTTGCACGGGTGGACGGGGGCATGGGGATAGCCCTTTCCGAACCGGCGACGCTGCTTGAAGCCCGCCCGTCGCGGGACCTCACGGTGCGGGGAGAGGACCCCGATGCCTGCCGGCGGGTTGAAGCGGCGGCACAGCGCATGCTCGAGCGCCTCGGCGTGAAGAGCGGCGCGGCGATAACCATCCACCACACGCCGCCGCCGCATGTCGGCCTGGGGAGTGGCACCGCACTCGCGCTCGCCTCCGCACGCGCCGTCTGCGAACTGAACGGTGCATGCGTTCCGGTGCGGGAGATGGCGGCCGTTGTCGGGCGGGGAGGGACGTCGGGCATCGGCACGGGGGCATTCGACAGCGGTGGATTCCTCGTCGACGGGGGGCACAGCTTCGGAAAGGACTGCGAAAAAACCGCTTTTCTCCCGTCGTCGTATGCCCCGGGCGTCCGCCCGCCGCCCGTCACCGTCAGGCACCCGTTCCCCGACGACTGGCATATCCTGCTTGTGACCCCGCACCCCGATACGCGGATCAGCGGTACGCACGAGAAGGACGTATTCACCCGCCACTGCCCTGTTGCCGCAGAAGAGGTTCGAGAGGTCTGCCGCCAGCTCGTCATGCGGATCCTTCCCGGTGTCGTCGACCACGACCTGGACCTTTTCGGAACCGGCATCAACAGCATCCAGGAGACAGGCTTTAAAAAGGTGGAACGCTCCCTGCAGGCCCCCGTCATTCATCGGCTCCTCGGCGGCCTCTGTGATGCCGGAGCGGCATGCAGCGGATTAAGCTCGTTCGGGCCGACCGTGTATGCCATAACCGACAGCAATCCGGGGGGGCTGGAACAGGCCGCCCGCGATCTGCTCGATGGCACCGATGCCGCCATAACCACGACGCACGCCGACAACGGCGGCGCAAGGGTGCGGGCGTGCTGATCCGCATGCACCGGTGAGAGAATATTCATCCTGTCACGTACCAACTCCTACTGATGCATCCCGATCCCGTCATCATCGCAGACCGGCTTAAAAAGACGTACGGCGATATCGCCGCGGTGGACGGGATCTCCTTTTCCGTCGAGGCAGGGACGGTATTCGGCTTTCTCGGGCCGAACGGCGCGGGAAAAACAACGACGATGCGCATGATCCAGTGTGTCTCCCCGCGATCGGGCGGCGACCTTTGTGTATTCGGCCTTGACCCGGCAGAACAGCCCCGCATGATCAAGCAGTGGCTCGGCGTCGTGCCGCAGGAGACGAACCTTGATCCCGAGTTCACCTGTTTTGAAAACCTGATGGTCTATTCGCGCTACTTTGGAATACCGAAACGCGAAGCAGCGGAACGGGTGGAGGAACTCCTGGCATTCGTCGCCCTGACCGAGAAACGCGACGTGAAGATCGAACATCTCTCGGGGGGCATGAAACGGCGCCTCCTGCTTGCCCGGGCACTGGTCAACCAGCCCCGGATGCTGATCCTCGACGAACCGACGATCGGGCTTGATCCGCAGGCCCGCCACCTCATGTGGGAGAAACTGCGGGAGCTGCGGGCTGCGGGGAACACCATCGTGCTGACCACCCATTACCTCGAAGAAGCGGAACGCCTCTGCGATCGCCTCGTGATCATGGACAACGGGGCGATTCTCGTCGAGGGAGCCCCCGGGGAGCTGGTGGAACGCTATGTGGGGTCCGATATCGTGGAGGCGGAGCGAAAACCGGAGGTGATTGCGTGCCTTGACGAGATGGGCGTGCGGTACGACATTGTCGGGGACATGGTCGAGGCGATGACCCCCGACCCGCGGGAGGTGGCGCGCCGCCTTTTCGAGACCTGCAACCCGGGCAGGGTGTTCGTCCGCCGGGCAACGCTCGAGGACGTGTTCCTGCAGCTCACGGGGAGAAACCTGAAGGAGTGACCATGGCGCCTTCCCTGATGCCTGATCTGTCGCGGGCGGTATGGACCGTCTGGCGAAGGAACTGGGACGTGTTTTTCAAGACGTATCATGTCAATTTCCTCCCGCCGTTCCTCGAGCCGGTGCTGTACCTGGTGGCGCTCGGCATCGGGCTCGGCTCCTTCGTCGGCGATATCGAGGGCGTGCCCTACATCCGGTTCATCGCACCCGCGCTCATCGCGATATCGATCATGAACTCGGCGTTCTTCGAGTGCACCTACGGCTCGTTTGTCCGGATGTATTACATGAAGACGTTCGAGGCGATGGTGGCGACACCGCTCTCCATCGACGAGGTGATTGCGGGAGAGATGCTCTGGGGGGCGACGCGGAGCTGGATCAACGCATCGATTATGCTGTGCATTCTCGCCGCCGTCGGGGTGGTCGATCTCCCTCTGGCATTGGCGATCATCCCGTTCTCGTTCGTCGGCGGCCTCCTCTTCGCCGGCATTGCCATGTGTTTCACCGCGATCACTCCCGGCATCGACGAACTGAACTATCCGGCGTTTCTCTTCATCACGCCGATGTTTCTCTTTTCCGGGACTTTTTTCCCGCTCTCCGTGCTCCCGGGGCCGGTGCAGGCATTCGCCTACGCGCTCCTCCCCCTGACGCATATCGTCACCATCACCCGGTCACTGGCCCTCAGCCAGCCGTCACCGCTCTTCGCATTCAGTATTGCATGGGTAACTGTCGTTACGATCGCGGTGTTTCTGCTTTCCGTGTACCTGATGAAGCGGCGGCTGGTGGTGTAACCGGCACAGCGCCGCTTGCTGTTCCTGCGCATCCCGTGCCGGCACGAATGCAAAGGACTACCCGTGGCGCCCTCCAAGAGAGCATGATACGCATGAGCGACCCCCCGCATTCACCCGGCGCCCCCTCAGAACCCGCCAGCCTGATCCTTCGGATGCACACGGCAGGGCCCGACGAGCGCATCGCTATCCTGCACGATCTCCTCATCCGCAAGGCAACGGTGTGCTATACGCCGGACGACCTGGACCGGATCACCGGGCTTTTGGATCATGAGCCGCGGGTCGTCGAACTGGCACTCCAGATCCTCGGCAATGCAGCGCTGAAAAAGGGGATGCTGCCCGCGGACAGATCGCGTTTCCGGGAAAAACTGCGGTACGTGTTGCAAAGGTTCCGCAGCGACGGGTCGCAGCGTGCCATTATCCGCTCTGCCGTTCACCTTCTGGGTTACCTGTGCGATCCGGCGGTGCTGGAGCAGCTCGCGTACGATGCCGAACGGTTTTGACGGCGATACCGTCAG